>NZ_CDWRCL010000006.1:0-44783 GCF_977927575.1 Frankia sp. CcCS3 | reverse complement strand
CGGCCGCCCACCGTCAGCCCACGGGCCGCAACTGATCACAAAAGTCGGGTTGGAGTACTAACTTCGATGCGGGCCTCCCGCTCGGTGCGGCGGATGCCGTCCGCGCCGCGACCGCGTTCGTCCGGTCCGACCGTTTCATCGAGGGCAACCTGGGCGGGTGTGTGGAGAACGGCCAGTGATGATCTGCTGGCCGAGGTCGCGTCGCCGGGCCGCCGGTTCGATGTCGTGATCTGCGAGTCGATGTCCCGGATCGCCCGGCGGATGTACGAGAACCTCTCGGTCGAGCGGGCGCTGGAACGCGCTGGGGTGCCGCTGTTCGCCTGGAACGAGCCGATTCGGCTTGATGGCCCGCAGGCGTCGCTGCTGCAGCGGCGGATCAACCAGTCCGTGGCCGAGTACGAGGTGTGGCCGCCGGATGGCCGGCACCCTCCGGCACGGCAGCCCCTATTACCAGTGCCGGCCGCGCCCGAACGACCGCGGCGGCGGACCCGACGCGTACGACGGGCATCCCGGACGTTCTACATCCGCGAGGACGTCATCCTCTACGCCCTCACCGAGTTCTACGCCGACCGGCTGTTCGGCCCCGACAGGACGAAGACCTACCTCGCTGAACTCGCGACGACGGGCGACCGGGAAACCGAGGATCGGCAGGCACGCCGCGTCGCCATGGAGCGCACCCTCGCGGACCTGCCCCGCCGCCAGCAGAACATTCTGCGCCAGGCACAGGACGCCGACCCCGACGACCCGTTCAGTCAGGGGCTGCGGAAGTCCTACAACGGGCTCGAGGAACAGCGGCGCGCCAAAGCCGCCGAACTGGAAACCCTCGACGCTGCCGCTGCGGACGACGTGCAGACCTCAAACCGGCCCACCGTCGACGGCGCCGCCCTGCTCGGCGCGCTGCCCCGGCTGCGCCTGAGCCTCCACGACGCCCCCGAGGAGATCCAGCGCGAGTTCTACGAGTTGACGCAGCTCACCGTCCAGGTACACCACGAGGCCCAGGAAGCCAGCATCATGATCAGACTTCAGGCCGACCGGATCGAGGCGGTGGCCGCTGTCGCCTCGGCGGCGCCGCCACCGGCACCAGTCCGGCTCACCACACGGAATGCATCCGCGTCGTCACTTCGGCGTGTGGATGCTGTACGTACCCCGGGTGGGATTCGAACCCACACTGTCGGTGGTTTGAGCACCGTCTCTCTGCCGTTGGAGTACCGGGGCCGGCGGGTGGAGCGTGTTGGATCAGACGTAACAGGGGCGAGTTGGGGCAAGTGGAACGGGCGGAGGAACCGGGCGGGACGAGGGCGAGGAGATCGCCGTCGAACCTGGCCGGAACCTCTCCTTGAAGACTCTATCCGGGTAGGGTGCGTTTCGACCTCCCGCCCTCCGTGCCCGGGGCGGGGCGGCCACCCCGATCGTCCGTCCTGTCACACTAGGGACGCACCTCCGAGACCAGGAGTCCGACTCGATGAGCCAACCCTCCTCGAACCCGCGCCGGGTTTTGATCGCCGAGGACGAAGCGCTGATCCGGCTCGACCTCAGGGAGATGCTCCAGGAGGAGGGCTACGAGGTGGTCGGGGAGGCGGGCGACGGCGAGATGGCCGTCAACCTCGCCGGCAAGCTCCGCCCCGACCTGTGCATCCTCGATGTGAAGATGCCGAGGATGGACGGCATCGAGGCCGGCGCGAAGATCGCGAAAGACCGTATCGCTCCCGTCGTCATCCTCACCGCCTTCAGCCAGCGGGAGCTGGTGGAACGTGCCCGTGAGGCCGGCGCCATGGCCTACGTGGTCAAGCCGTTCCAGAAGAAGGACCTGCTGCCCACGATCGAGATGGCGATGAGCCGGTTCACCGAGATCGTGAGCCTCGAGGCCGAGGTGGAGGACCTGCAGGGGCGCCTGGAGGCTAGGAAGATCATCGAGCGGGCCAAGGGCGTGCTGCAGACCGAGCACGGCATGACCGAGCCGGATGCCTTCCGCTGGATTCAGCGCACCTCGATGAACCAGCGCCGGACGATGCGGGCGGTCGCCGAGGCCGTGCTGTCGGGTGAGGCGTTGCCGGGCTCGTGACCTCCGTGTCCGTGACCTCCGTGTCCGTGATCCCGGAAGCCGGGTGAGCGATTCGTCGCGGGCGTCTCTCGCGTCGATGGCCGGTTCGATCGGGCGGTGGACCCGGGCCAGATCGCGCACCGGTCGCGGGCGCGCGGCGCTCGCGGCTCTCGCCGTCCTGATCCTCGCGGTGCCCCCGGTCCTGGGGTTCACGCTGGCCGCCAGCCTTGGCGCCGGCGATGACGCCGGCGTCATCCGGGTCGCCACCCTCGGTGTGATGGCGCCGCTGTCCGGGGATCTCTCCACGGACGGGGTGAGCGCGCGCAACGCCGTCACGCTCGCGGTCGACGAGGCCAACAAGTCCGGGGCCATCCCGGGCTGGCGCATCGAGCTGTCCGCCCACGATGACTTGTCCCGTCCGGACAGGGGAGCGCAGGCCGTGGACGCCTTCGTGGCGAACAATCAGGTCATCGGCGTGGTCGGGCCGCTGAGCTCACTCGTCGCGAAGGTGTCCTTGCCCACGCTGAGCGCCGCGGGCATCCCCGTCGTCTCCCCGTCGAACGCGGACCCGACACTGACCGATTCCGGTTCCCGGCCGCGCACCCGGCCCTTCCCGTCCTACTTCCGCCTGGCCGGAACGGACGAGCGCCAGGCCCGGGTCGCCGCCGAGTACGCGGTCAGGACGTTCGGCCGCAAGCGTATCGCCGTCGTCGACGGCGAACCGAGATACGGCACGACCCTGGGCGCCCGCTTCGCGGCGCGCGCCGCCGCCCTCGGCGCGTCGGTGACATCGGTATACCAGGTCCGGGGGGACGAGACGGATGGATCCGAGATCGCCGGCACCGCGCGGGCGATTGAGGAGGACGCCCCCGATCTGGTCTATGTCTCGATGGGTGCGGCCTTCGCCGGGAAACTGCGGGCCCGGCTCGCCGACGCGGGAACGTCGATCCAGGTACTCGGTTCGGACGCGTTGCTCCAGTCCCGCTACACCGACGAGGCGAGGTCGGCGGCCGACGGCGACCTGATCATCGGTCCGCTGGTCCCGCCGACTCGGCTGCCGTCCTCAGGCGCCTTCGTCGCGGACTACTCCGACCGCTTCGGGGGACCGGCGGATGACGAGGGCAGTACCCGCCCAGGGGCCTCGGGCGGCGTGGAATCGCCTGGCACGAGTGGGCGGCCGAGTGGGACCCTGGGCCCGCGGGGCCAGGAGGACCCTGCGGACCTGCGGAGCCAGGAGGATCCAGCGGAGACCGCCTCGCCCGGCCGGGGCGCCACCACCACCCCGAGTGCGGTCCACGGCATCTTGACACCGGCATCGGCACCGGCATCGGGGTCGGGCCTGGAGGAGGGGCCCCACGGGCCGCCGGCCGCCGGTACCCGCGGCACGTCCGGGGTGAACGAGCCAGCCGCGGAGCTGGAGCTGCGGCGGGCCGAGGCCATCCCCGCGGTCGCGGCCTATGCGTACGACGCCGCCAGGGCGATCATCCGCGCAGCGGCCACGGTGCTGCCGGGCCGGACGACCGTGGACGCGGCCACCAGGCACGACCTCGTGACGGCGATCGGGAGCGGCTCGTTCGCGGGGATCACCGGCTCCGTCGCCTTCGACCGCTGGGGGGACACCCGATCGCCCACGGTCGTGCTCTACACGGTACTCGGCGGCAGATTCGTCCCGTTGAAGACGGAGAACTGACCGACCGGCGATGACGCTGCGGCGGCTGCCGCAATGGCTGCGGCGACCGGCATCCTCCGACCAGGCCGTTGCGGGTTCTGCCGGGTCGTTCGCTTCTCCGATCAGGTCGTTCGTTTTCGGACCCACCGGCGAAACCTCCTTCAAGTTACGACACGCTCACGTTGCGCTTCCCTTCCACCCCTCCGAAGGTTACGTTTTCGTCACTATCCGATTTCGATCGGTTGCCAAGATGCGGTGGCGGCGGACCGGGTTCTGACGCCGAGGGGGCGGTGGCGGCAGCGATGTGCTGTGGGAGGGCGTGTCATGACGGGTCCTGGACGGCGACGGGGCGTGCCCCGACCGAGCGTGACGCGGTGGGGGGCCCTCGGATCCGTGGGTGTGCTGACGGCCGCGGCCGTCCTTGCCGGCTGCGGCGGTGGTGCGTCCGGTGACGACGGGAAAAAGGAATACGTCATCGGCTTTCAGGGGCCGCTCTCCGGCGACAACCAGCAGCTTGGCATCAACGCCTACGACGGGGTGCTGACCGCCGTCGAGCTGGCGAACCGGCGCAAGGATCTGCCGTTCAGGCTGCGCCTGGTCGCCTCGGACGATCAGGGTATGGCCGAGCAGGGGCCCACCGCCGCACAGAAGCTGATCGACAATCCGAAGGTCATCGGCGTCGTCGGCCCCGTCTTCTCCGGACCGACGAAGTCGAGTGAGCCGCTCTACAGCAGGGCCGGGCTGCTGTCGGTCAGCCCGTCGGTCACCAATCCGGCGCTTACCGACCTCGGGTTCACCAGCTTCTACCGGGTCATCGCCCCGGACACCGTGCAGGGATCCGCCGCCGCGGAATACCTCGCCAAGGTCGTGAAGGTGGACAAGGTCTACTCTCTCGACGACCGGAGCGAATACGGCACCGGCTTGTCCGGATCGCTCGAGAAGGCCCTGACCGGCCGAGGAATCCGCGTGATCCACGACGGCATCAATCCGACGAAGGACTACACGTCCCAGGCCACGAAGATCCTCGCCGAGAATCCGGATGCCGTGTATTACTCGGGCTACTACGCGGAACTCGCGTTGCTGACCAGGGCGCTGCGCAGCAAGGGGTACACCGGGAAGGTCGTCAGCGGCGACGGCGCGAACGACGACCAGCTCATCCGCCAGGCCGGTGCCGGCAACGCCGAGGGAATGCTGCTGACCTGCCCCTGCGGTGACCCGAACAGCGATCCTGCGGCGGCGGGGTTCGTCGCCGACTACAAGACGATCAACGCCGATGCGCGGCCTGGAACCTATTCCGGCGAGGCCTATGACGCCACGAACGCCGTCATCGAGGTGCTGCGCGGGCTCGGTAGCGGCGCGACGCGGGAGGCCGTGCTCGCCCGGTTCGGCTCGGTCGACGTTCCCGGGGTCACCAAGCGCATCAGATTCCGGAAGAATGGTGAGGTCGAGGGTTCGACGGTCTACGTGTACGAGGTCCGGGCCGGGAAACGGACCGTGCTCGGCCCGGTCAGCTCCCTCGTCAAACCGTGACCCTCGTCAAACCGTGACCGGACGAACCTGACCGATCGGCGGACCTGACCGATCGGCGGACCTGACCGATCGGCGGAGCGACGTGACGGAGCGACGTGGTCGACGCGTCGGTCCGCCCGCTCGCGGCGAAACTGTCCGACCCACGGCCTAAACTCGCCGCGTGTCCGTCACCACTTCGTCCCCCACCTCGTCCCCGTCCGGGAGCCCGGCAGCGTCCGCCACTGTGGCCACCGCGGCCACTGTGGCCACCGCGGCCGGCCCGGCCGCGCCCTCGCCGAGTCCCGCGCCATCGAGCCCCGCGAAGCCGACCCCGGCGACGCCCCGGTTGTTACTGCTTGACGGGCACTCGCTGGCCTACCGCGCCTTCTACGCGCTGCCGGTGGAGAACTTCTCCACCACCACGGGCCAGCCGACGAACGCGGTGTACGGATTCACCTCCATGCTCATCAACGTCCTGCGCGACGAGCGGCCGACCCATGTCGCCGTGGCGTGGGACCTGCCGACCCCGACCTTCCGGCACACCCAGTACGCCGAGTACAAGGCCGGTCGGGCTGAGACCCCGGCCGACTTCGTCGGCCAGGTCAGCCTCATCCACCAGGTGTGCGACGCCCTCGCGGTGCCGGGGGTCAGCGCGCCGGGATACGAGGCCGACGACGTGATCGCCACGCTCGCGACCCTGGGCGCGGCCGAGGGGATGGACGTGCTGGTCGTCACGGGTGACCGTGACGCGCTGCAGTTGGTCGACGAGCGGGTGACGGTGCTGATGACCCGCAAGGGCATCAGCGACATGGTCCGCTTCACCCCCGACGAAGTGCAGGCGAAGTACGGCCTGTCCCCGGTGCAGTACTCGGACTTCGCGGCCCTGCGCGGGGATCCCTCCGACAACCTGCCGTCGGTGCCGGGGGTGGGGGAGAAGACCGCCACCAAGTGGATCCAGCAGTTTGGCTCGCTGGCCGAACTGGTCGACCATGCCGACGAGATCGGCGGGAAGACCGGGGCGTCGCTGCGCGCCCACCTGTCCGAGGTCATCCGCAACCGTTCCCTGACGGAGCTGTCCCGTGACGTGCCGCTCGACGTCGTCCCCGCCGGCCTGCGGATGCGGCCCTGGGACCGGGAGGCCGTCCACCAGCTGTTCGACACGCTGCAGTTCCGGGTGCTGCGGGAGCGGCTCTACGCGGCCCTCGCGATCGCGCCGCCTCCCGCCGACGAGGGGTTCGAGATCGAGCTGACCGTGCTCGGGCCGGGCGAGGTGGCCCGGTGGCTCGCCGAGCACGCCCACAGAGCCGGCCGTACCGGCCTGCACGCCCGGGGCACCTGGGGGCGCGGCACCGGCCTGCTCGCCGGTCTCGCGCTGGCCGCGGCCGGCGGTGCCGCGGCCTGGCTCGACCCGACGCTGCTCACCCCCGCGGACGTGGCGGCGCTGGGCGCCTGGCTCGCCGACCCGAACCAGCCGAAGGCCGCCCACGACGTGAAGGGGCCGATGCTGGCCCTGACCGAGCTCGGCCTGCCGCTCGCCGGCGTCACCAGTGACACCGCGCTCGCGGCCTACCTGGCTCTGCCCGGCCAGCGGTCCTTCGACCTGGCCGATCTCGTCGCCCGGTACCTGCATCGCGACCTGTCCGCCGACCCCGTCCCGGGCGGCCAGCAGCTGACCCTCGACGGCTCCGGCGAGGCCGACCAGGCGCACGCGGACGCCGTGCGGGCCCGGGCCTGCCTCGAGCTCGCCGACGCCCTCGACGCGGACCTTGAACGCCGCTCCGCTGCCACCCTGCTGCGGGACATCGAACTCCCGCTGGTCACGGTCCTGGCCGGCATGGAGCGGGCCGGCATCGCCGTGGACTCCGAGCACCTGGCCGAGCTGCAGAAGCGCTACGGCGGCGAGGTCAGCGCGGTCGCCGCGCAGGCCCACGAGATCGTCGGCCGGCCGTTCAACCTGGGCTCCCCCAAGCAGCTGCAGCAGATCCTCTTCGACGAGCTGGGCCTGCCCAAGACCAAGAAGATCAAGACCGGTTACACCACGGACGCCGACGCCCTCGCCTGGCTGGCGGTCCAGTCCGACCATCCGCTCCTGCCGGTGCTGCTGCGGCACCGTGACGTGGCCCGCCTCAAGACGGTCGTCGACTCGCTGATCCCCATGATCGACGACGCCGGGCGCATCCACACCACGTTCAACCAGACGATCGCCGCGACCGGCCGGCTCTCCTCCGCGGACCCGAACCTGCAGAACATCCCGATCCGGACGGCCGAGGGGCGCCAGATCCGCCGGGCCTTCGTCGTCGGCGCGGGCTACGAGACGCTGCTGACGGCGGACTACTCGCAGATCGAGATGCGGATCATGGCTCATCTCTCGGGTGACGAGGGCCTCATCGAGGCGTTCGGCTCCGGCGAGGACCTGCACACCTTCGTGGCCGCCGAGGCGTTCGGCCTGCCGGTCTCCGAGGTCGACCCGGAGTTGCGCCGGCGGATCAAGGCGATGTCGTATGGCCTGGCCTACGGGTTGTCCGCGTTCGGCCTCGCCGGGCAGCTCGGCATCGCGCCGGACGAGGCCCGGGAGCACATGGACGCCTACTTCGCCCGGTTCGGCGGGGTCCGCGACTTCCTGCGTGGGGTCGTGGAACGGGCTCGCAAGGACGGCTACACCGAGACGATCCTCGGCCGCCGTCGTTACCTGCCCGATCTGACCAGTGACAACTCCCAGCGGCGGCAGATGGCCGAGCGGATGGCGTTGAACGCGCCGATCCAGGGTTCCGCCGCGGACATCATCAAGATTGCGATGTTGGGGGTCGACCGGGCGTTGCGTGCCGGGGGGTACGCCTCCCGGCTGCTGCTCCAGGTGCACGACGAACTCGTCCTCGAGATCGCGCCCGGCGAGTACGAGGCGATCGAGCGGCTAGTCCGGGCCGAGATGACCTCCGCGTACACCATGTCGGTGCCGCTCGACGTGAGCGTTGGCGCCGGCCGCACCTGGGACGACGCGGCACACTGAGCGTTCCTGTCACTGAGCGTTTCTGTACCCCGGATGTCATTTTTGTGCCGAATTATTCCGCTGGTTTCCCGGATTTCCCGTCGTATCCGGTATCGGTCGAGGAATTGTACCGAGCCGTGAAATTGTATCGGTGCCGTGAAATCGCATCGGTGCCAGGAAACTGCTGGCCGTGATGTCGGTCACGCCGGATCGACGGCTATGTTGGAAGGAAACCTGACCCGGTCCTGTCGCCGTCGTGCACCGTGATCTCTCGGATGCGGGGTCGCCGCGACACCCGGGGCGACGTCCCGCTCGGTGCGGTTCGTCTCCGTTCGGCCCGCCTGATCCGCTCGGTCCGTTCGGTCGGGCTCATCGCGGGTCAGTGCGGGAGGAAGCTGTTTTTGATCAGCGGGCGTACGTTCGCCGGCCGTCGGCGTTTTCTCGTGGTCACCCCTGCGATCGCGGCGGTGCTCTTCCTGCTCGCCGGGTGCATTCCGGGCTCCCCGGGTTATCTGCGCTGGGGAAGCTGGCTGGGTCTGGTGGTCGCGGTCGGCAACACTGTCGTCGGGCTGGTGGCTAACCCGAGAGGGCGCTGGATTCCGCCCGTCGCCGTCGCCTCGCTCGCCGCCGCGCTCGCCTTCGCGCTGGCGAGCGCGGCGCCCGGCCGGAACGCGGACACCTACCTGACCTGGTTCCCGGTGCTGTGCGCCTATGCCGCTCTGGTCCCCGTCGGCTGGGCCGTCGCCGGCACCGCGGCCGTCTGCGGTGCCGTCGTCGCCGGCGTCATCGCCCACGACGGACTGGCCGAGGCCGCCGCGCCCATGTTCTCCACCATCGCCGCCGTCGTGCTCGTGGGCGCGGTGGCGAAGGCCCTGTTCCGTGAGGGCCTGCTGCAGACCCGTTCCGATCCCCTTACCCGCCTGGCCAATCGGGGCGGGACGATGGAAATCGGGCAGTCCGCCGTTGCGAAGATCAACGCCGCGGGGAACGAGGCTGTCCTCGTCCTGGTGGACCTCAACCGGTTTCACGAGGTCAACGATGCGCTTGGTCACCTCGGCGGCGACCAGCTGCTGAGGATGATTGCCGAGACGTTGCCGACCCTGACCCCGAGGCCGGTGTTCGTCGGTCGGGCCGGCGGGGACGAGTTCGCGCTGGTGTTCCGCGGACCCGAGATCACCCCGGCGCCGCCCCCCTCATCCGCCTCGCCTCCCTCATCCGCTTCACCCGTCCCGCTCGGCCCGTCGGGCGCGCCGGCCGTCCGCGGCCCCCTGCCCGCGGCCCTAGCTGCCGGGCGGCGGCGCACCCTGGGTCGGCGGGTCCTCCGCCAGATCCAGGGGCCCTTCCAGGTCTGCGGGGTCGACGTCGAGGTGGACGCCTCGGTGGGCATCGCGGTGGCCCCCCGCGACGGCGCGACCATGGCCACCCTGATGAGCTGCGCCGATGCGGCTCTGCTGCGGGCCAAGCGGGTCGGGGAGAGCGTGGGCCTGTGGGAGGCCGGCATCGCCGGGGTGCGGCCCGAGGAGATCGCGTTGAACGCCCAGTTGCGCGCCGCGATCGGCCGCGACGAGCTCGTTCTGTACTACCAGCCGGTCCAGTCGGCTCGGACCGGTGGGATCGTCGGTGCCGAGGCGTTGCTGCGGTGGCGGCACCCGAGCCGTGGGCTGCTCCCCCCCGGCGAGTTCCTGCCGATCGCCGAGCGGTCCCCCCTGATCGCGGACCTGACCCGGTGGGTTCTCGACGAGGCGCTGCGGCAGTGTGCCGCCTGGGACGTGGGAGGCCTGCACCTGCCGGTGTCGGTCAATCTCTCCCCCCGGATGCTGGTGCTCGACGACCTTCCCCGGGTGGTCTCGGACTCGATCGCCGCGCACCGGCTGGCCCCCGACGTCCTCACCCTGGAGATCACCGAGAGCGCCCTGGTCACCCAGCCCGCGCGTGCGGCGACGATGCTGGGTCAGCTGCGCTCCCACGGCGTGGCGCTCTCCCTCGACGACTTCGGCACCGGGTACAGCTCGATGGAGATCCTCAAGACGTTGCCGTTCGACGAGGTCAAGATCGACCGGGGGTTCGTCACGGACGTCCGGGGGAGCCTGCCCGACGCCGCGATCGTGCGTTCCGTGCTCGATCTGGGACATCGCCTGGGGCTGCGGGTCGTCGGTGAGGGCATCGAGGACGAACGGACCTTGACGATGATGGTCGACCTCGGCTGCGACCTGCTGCAGGGAGAGGCGATCTCGCCTCCGCTGCCGGCGGAGCGCATCCGCGAGCTGCTGCGGGCCCGGGCCGCGAAGGCGGGCAAGGTGGTTCCGGGCGGTGACGTCCGATGCCGCCGGGCGTGATGGTCCGAATTACCCGGATGCGCGGAATTACCCGGATGCGCGGACGGCGATGCCGACGGCCTGCCACGCCTCGGAGACGGCCTTCCGCGCGTCCGCACCGAACAGCAGGCCGGCCTGGCGCACGGTCACCGAGGCGAATGCGCGGAACGTCGTGTTCGGCCGGATCTGCGGTGCGCGCAGGGTCTCGTACCAGATGTGGCCGGCCTTCTCCCAGGCGTATTCACCAAGAGCCGTCGCGGCGAGGTAGAACGCCTTGTTCGGGATGCCCGAGTTGATGTGGACGCCGCCGTTGTCGGCGGTCATCCGGACGTAGCGGTCCATGTGGTCCGGGCTGGATGTCGTCGCCGAGCACCGGATCGTCGTAGGCGGTCCCGGGGGCCTTCATCGACCGCAGCGCGACGCCTTGGACGGCGTCGGTGAGCAGCTCGTCGCCGATCAGCCAGTCGGCCTTGCTCGGCGGTCTGGCCGCGGACGTACTGCTTCACCAGGGAACCGAAGACGTCGCTGATCGACTCGTTGAGCGCGCCGGACTGGTTCACATACATCAGCGCCGCCTCGTCCTCGGTGACGCCATGGGTCAGTTCATGACCGATGATGTCGAGTGACACCGTGAAACGCTTGAACAGCTCACCGTCGCCGTCGCCGAACACCATCTGGCGGCCGTTCCAGAAGGCGTTCTCGTAGTGGTCGCCGTAGTGCACGGTGGCGAGCAGAGCCATCCCCTCGTCATCGATGGAGCTCCGGCCGAGGACGTCGGAGTAGAACGCGAACGTCGAGCCCAGGCCGTCGTAGGCCTCGTTGACCGCCGTGTCGTCGATCGCGGCGCCACCCTCCTCGCGAACCACCGCACCCGGCAGGATCTCGGTTCGGATGCAGCGCGGAGCCGACCCCGACGGCGCAGGACCGTCCGCGCCCCCAGCTGGATGATCGCTAACGTGAGGCTGCCGAGGATCAGGAAGGTCATGTTCTCGTCGAGCCAGGTGACAACGCCGTGCGTCCATGGCGTCACGGCACGCGCCGCCGTCAGGTAGAGGGCCGAGGACAGCAGGGAGCCGGGAACCAGGAAGCGCAGGAACCGGCGCAGCGGGACGTCGCCGGCGCCGAGCACCGCGTCCACCGCCGCGTTGGTGTTCAGCAGGCAGAACCACAGCAGCGGGCGCTGGGTGCCGCGGCGGGACAGCGCCGCCACGACGCGGCCGGTGCTGAGGCGCCGTAGGAGCACCGAGCGGATGTTGTTGCGGGCCAGATCGAAGTAGCCGACGTCGATCAGCCCGCGGAAGAACGCGGCGATCAGCAGGGCGGGGACGAACGGCACCGTGCCGCCGACCAGCAGCAGGATCGCCCACGTGGGTCGCAGCGCGACGAGCAGCAACGGCGCCGAATCGGCGAGCGCCGGTGCCAGGGCGAGGCCGAGGGCACCGAGACCGAGCAGCGTGCCGGTGAGCAGGACCGGCCAGAGCCGGTGCGCGACCGGGGCAGCTTCCATCCGCACAGTCTGCCAAGTACGCGAGCTGCCAAGTACGCGAGGGCGCAGACGGGCGGACCGGTCGGGTGGCTGGCTCCGGGAGCTGGCAGACTCGGCGATGTGTTCACAGTAGGTCTGACGGGTGGCATTGGTTCGGGCAAGAGCGCGGTGTCGGCGCGCCTCGCGGCCCGGGGCGCCCTGCTGATCGACGCCGACCAGGTCGCCCGGGACGTGGTGGCGCCCGGCACCCCGGGGCTCGCCGCGGTCCTGGCGGAGTTCGGCACCGAACTGGCGAACGCGGACGGTGGCTTGGACCGCGAGGCGCTCGGCCGGATCGTGTTCGCCGATCCCGCCGCCCGTGGCCGGCTCGAAGCGATCGTCCATCCGTTGATCCGCGAGGAGACGGCGCGGCGCATGGGGGAGGTGCCACCGAGCGGGATCGCCGTGCACGACATCCCGCTGCTCGTCGAGGTGCACGCCGAGGGGACCTACGACGTGGTGCTGGTCGTCGAGGCGCCGCGGGAGCTGCGACTGCACCGCATCGAGGCCCGCGGCCTGCCCCGCGACCAGGCGCTGGCGCGGATGGCGAACCAGGCCACGGACTCCCAGCGCCGGGCCGTCGCCGACATCGTGGTGGACAACGGTGGGAGCCTGGACGACCTCGACGCCCGCATCGAGGAGGTCTGGCAGGACCTGCTGGCCCGCCGCGACGCCAAGGCCGCAGCCAAGACCGGGACCGTCGCCACGGATACCGTCGCCAGCGGCACGGATACCGCCGCCCCAGCCGGCTGATCGTGGCAGGCCGGCGCTCACGGCATCACTGCACGCCGGCGGCGCCCATGCCACGCAGCTCCTTCTTCAGCTCGGCGATCTCGTCGCGCAGCCGGGCGGCCAGCTCGAACTGCAGCTCCTTCGCCGCCTCGTGCATCTGGTCGTCGAGCTGGCGGATGAGCTGCGCGAGTTCGTGGGAGGGCAGGCCGGCGAGTTCGGCGGCGTACCGGCCGGCGGCACCCTCCCTGCCGGCGCGCGACTTCATCCCCGGAACCGGGGCCTTGCCGCGGGACTGCGACCGGCCGCCGCCGATCAGCTCGCCGTCGGCCGACTCGCGAACCATGTCGTCGAGGATGTCGACGACCTTCTTGCGCAGGGGCTGGGGGTCCAGCCCGCGTTCGGTGTTGTAGGCGATCTGCTTCTCGCGCCGCCGGTTCGTCTCGTCGATGGCGCGGCGCATCGACGGGGTGATCGCATCCGCGTACATGTGGACCTGCCCGGACACGTTACGGGCGGCCCGGCCGATCGTCTGGATCAGTGACTTGTCCGAGCGCAGGAAGCCCTCCTTGTCGGCGTCGAGGATGCTCACCAGCGACACCTCGGGCAGGTCGAGACCCTCGCGGAGCAGGTTGATCCCGACGAGCACGTCGAACTCGCCGCGGCGCAGTTCGGTGAGCAGCTCCACCCGGCGCAGGGTGTCCACCTCGCTGTGCAGGTACCGCACCCGGATGCCGAGCTCGAGCAGGTAGTCGGTGAGGTCCTCGGCCATCTTCTTGGTCAGCGTGGTGACCAGGACCCGTTCGTCCCGCTCGGCGCGCAGCCGGATCTCGTGGACGAGATCGTCGATCTGCCCCTTCGTCGGCTTGAGCACGACCTCGGGGTCGAGCAGGCCGGTAGGCCGGATGATCTGCTCGACGACGCCGACGGACCGGCCCAGCTCGTAGGGGCCCGGGGTCGCCGACAGGTAGACCGTCTGGCCGATGCGACCGAGGAACTCCTCCCACCGCAGCGGGCGGTTGTCCATGGCGCTGGGCAGCCGGAACCCGTGCTCGACGAGGTTGCGCTTGCGGGACATGTCGCCCTCGTACATCCCGCCGATCTGCGGGACGGTGTTGTGCGACTCGTCGATCACCAGCAGGAAGTCGTCGGGGAAGTAGTCGAGCAGGGTGTGCGGCGGGCTCCCGGCCTCGCGGCCGTCGATGTGCCGGGAGTAGTTCTCGATGCCCGAGCAGAACCCGACCTGGCGCATCATCTCGATGTCGTAGGTGGTGCGCATCCGCAGCCGCTGCGCCTCCAGCAGCCTGCCCTGCCGCTCCATGGTGGCCAGCCGCTCGGCGAGCTCCGCCTCGATGCCGGCGATCGCCCGCTCCATCCGCTCCGGCCCGGCGACGTAGTGCGTGGCCGGGAAGACGTAGATCTCCTCCGCCTCGCGGACGACCTCCCCGGTCAGTGGATGCAGGTAGGTGAGCCGCTCGATCTCGTCGCCGAACATCTCGGCTCGGACGGCGAGCTCCTCGTAGACCGGGAAGATCTCCACCGTGTCCCCCCGGACCCGGAACGTCCCGCGGGTGAAGGCGAGGTCGTTGCGGGTGTACTGCACGTCGACGAAGCGGCGTAGCAGCAGGTCCCGCTCGATCTCGTCACCGACCCTCAGCCGCACCATCCGGTCGATGTACTCCTGAGGCGTGCCGAGTCCGTAGATACAGCTGACGCTCGCGACCACGACGACGTCCCGGCGGGTGAGCAGGCTCATCGTCGCCGAGTGCCGCAGCCGCTCCACCTCCTCGTTGATCGAGGAATCCTTCTCGATGTAGGTGTCCGTCTGCGCGATGTACGCCTCGGGCTGGTAGTAGTCGTAGTACGAGACGAAGTACTCGACGGCGTTGTGCGGCAGCAGCTCCCGGAACTCGTTGGCGAGCTGCGCGGCGAGCGTCTTGTTCGGAGCCATCACCAACGTCGGCCGCTGCAGGCGCTCGACCAGCCACGCGGTGGTCGCGGACTTCCCAGTGCCAGTGGCGCCGAGGAGAACGACGTCGGACTCGCCGGCCCCGACCCGCCGGGCCAGCTCGTCGATGGCGGCGGGCTGGTCGCCCGACGGGGAGAAGTCGGACACGACCTGGAATGGCGCCCGCGTCCGCTCGATGTCGATGGTGGGCCGTTCGAACGTTGTGCTCACGGCTCCTAGCACACCACAGGCCTCCGACAGTTTCCGCCCGGTCCCCCGCGCGCCCCCCCGGGACCGCGGGACCAGCCGCTGTCAGCCGGGGTGCGGTCAGTCGGCCGAGGGATCCCAGCCGATCAGCCGTGCCCCGAGCACGGCGGTCTGCAGGACGTAACGGTCGGTAGGCGAGGCCGGGTCGTGCCTGGTCAGGGCGTGGATACGGTCCAGCCGGTAGGTCAGGGCACGCACGGACAGGTGCAGCTGCCGCGCCGCCGCGAGCGCCACCCCGCCGGTGGTGAAGTAGGCGTCGAGGGTGTCGATCAGCGGACCGGCGCCGCCCCGCGCCGTGCGCAGCGGCGAGAGCACCGCGTCCACCAGTTCGGCCAGGGCCTCCCGGTCACGCAGCAGGACCTTGTAGATGAGCAGGTCGTCGGCGTGGACGACGTGCCCGTCGAGCCCGAGCCGCCCGGCGATGTCGACGGCGCCGCGGGCCTCCTCGAACCCGATGCGGATCCCGGCGACCCCGCTGCGCCCCCGGCTGACCCCCAGCCGCCAGACCAGCCCGGGCTCGGCCTGCAGCCGCCGGGCCAGCGCCGTCACCGCCGTCATCGTCGTCACCGCCGCGGCCGCTGTGGCCGCCGTGGCCGTGCCCTCCGCCAGCGCGAACGCCGGCAGCGGGGAGAATCCCGCGTCGCCGGTCTTCGGCAGGTCCGGGCGGCGACGCCCACGCGGCCGGGCTCCCGGCGCCGGCCGGCCGGCCGGGGAGGTGAGGTTCGCGGCGGCACCGGCCGGGAACCGGGTCAGGTCGTTCTCCTCGGGCATGAGGCAGACGAGCAGACCGTTCCTGGTGGCGACCAGCGGGTCGGTCGGACAGTGCTCCCGCAGCGTCGCCTCCGCCGACCGGGTCAGGCCGCGGCCGTCGAGAAACCGGCGGTTGCCCGCGACGACGACGACCACGTGCGGCGCCTCCAGGCGCAGGCCGAACGTACCGGCCCGTTCCAGTAGTTGCCCCACCTCCGACGTGCCGGTCAGCAGGTCGTCGACGAGCTCGCGGCGCAGCGCCTCCTCGAAGCGAGCCCGGGCGGTGCGGGCGGCCTCGTAGCCCTCGCAAACGGCGGCGACCACGTCGTCGCTGGCCCGCAGCACCGCCGAGGCCGCCGCCCGGGTCCTCGAGACGGCGCCGACGGCCTCGGCCATGGAGCGCGGGGCATCCGTGGGCTGACCGGGCTGTGCCGGGCCACTCGAAGCCCGGCCGAGCTCGCGGGCCGCCCGGTCGGCTGCCCGGACGGCCGGCAGCGACGGCCAGATCCGCCAGGTCGCAGAGAGGTAGAGGTCGACGAGGGCACGCAGCGCGGCGCCGGACTCCGTCGCCGTCCGGCCGAGCGCACGGAACGTATCCAGCTCCGCCGCGGACAGCCGCCGTCCGCTGTCTGCGGCGGAGGCTAGGACGTCGAGATAGTCCCCGAGCAGGCCGGCGTGCAGCCGGGCGTCGGCGGCGGCCAGCACGGCCGCCCGGGGGAGCCGGGTGAGGCTTGTCCCGGGCAGTCCCGCCGGGGCGTCGTTGTCGACCGCGGTGATCTCAGCTGGCCGGGCTACTTCCTCTACTTTCTCCATCTGCCGGTCTCCTCCCTCGATGATGCCGAACTTCGATGTTGCCGAACCTCGGCAACGAGATCGTAGGCAAAGTCGCAGACTCCCTGCGGTGTCTGCCGGGACGTTGAAGGGCAGGCTAGGCGTTGAGCATGTGTGACACCTGGTCGTGACCGCGGCCAGGTGAAGGGTGAAAGAACTCATTAGGAGCTCTGAGCGGACATGACCACCCATGACGCCACCCGACGGGGACATCTCCCGCCGATCACGGTGCGTCCGGGATTGGCTATCTCGGTGGCGATCGTCACCGTCCTCCTCTCCGCGATCACGCTGCCGGCCACCGTGCCCGGCCGGCCCGGATTCGCCTACCTGTCCGGCGGCCTGATCGGGGCGGGCCTGCTCGTGGGCGTCCTGCTGGCCGCCGATCTGATGCGGGCCCGGTCGGCCCGCCGGTCGGGGGTGACCGCTCTCGGCATCACCCTCGGCGCCTTCGGAAGCCGGCTGGTCCTGGCCGGCGCACCCGACCGCTCCGCGAGCGTGGTGGCTGCCCCGCGTCCGGCACCCCCCCACCCGGCATCCCGCGGCATCGATCTCGCGCCGCCGCCCGTGGTGGCCCTCGATCCCGCGCCGGGGATGGGCACCCAGGTCGGCACCCAGGTCGGCACCCAGGTCGAGGCGCGGATCGCGCGGGCCGGCCTGCTCGTCACCGCCGCCGCCGGGGCCCTGCTTGTCGTGCTCGGCGCCCTGGCACCCGCCGGCACCTGGGAACTGGCCGGGGAGGTGGCCCTGTGGGTGGGTACCTTCGCGCTGCTGGTGACCCTCGTCGACGTCCTCCCCTCCCCGCGCAGCTCCGGCGGTCGGTTGATTGCCGCCCGGGTGGAGCGCCGCACCGGCAGTCGTGCGCGCGCCGAGCAGGCCGCGGCCCGCGCCGGTGTGATCACTGGCTGGTCGCTGATCGCCGTCGGGGTGGTCGGGTCGTTCCTGGTTGGGCTCGTCGCGCTGTGGGCCGTCCTGCTGGGTTGGTTGGCGCTGGGCACCTCCCGGTTCGCCCAGGCGCAGCAGCGGGCCTACGTCGCGCTGGAGGGTCTGACCGTCCGGGACGTGATGAGCCCGCCGCCGCCGCCGTTGTCCGCTTGGACGACCGTCGCGAGCGCGCTGGACGAGGTCGTCCTGCCTTCGCGGAGGGCGGTGCTCGGGGTCGAGGACTTCGACGGATCCCTCGCCGGGGTGGTGCTGTTGCGTGACCTCGCCGCCGTGCCGATGGACGATCGAGGTCTCGCCCGGATCAACCGGGTCATGATTCCGCTGGAGATGGTTGCCACCGCCCGTCCGGACGAGCAGCTGACGGGCGTCACCGGCCGACTTCTGGAGCGGCCGGCCGCGGGCTGCGTCGTCGTCCTCGACGCCGCCCCGGATGACGGTCGCCTCCGCTTGGTCGGAACGGTGGGCCCGGTGGAGCTGAACCAGGCGGTGGAGACCGCCCCGCTGCGCGGGCGCGCCACCACGGTCCGCCCCGCCCACCCCGGCGGCTTCTGGCGCTGACCGCCCGCCGCGGCGGGCACCCGGCTCCCCTCCTACTCCTCGGCGTGACCATCGCCGGGTGAAGTGTGCTCTGACCGACTGCTGGCAACGGGGCCCGGTCGGTCAGGGCGACACCGTTTCGCGCCGCGTGCCCGCGGCGCCGCGTTCCGACACCACTGGAGATCACCTGTGTACGTGCCCCCCTGGGCCTGGGCCGCCTTCGTCGGCGTCCTGCTCACACTCCTGACCATCGACCTGCTGGCACATCGTCGGGCTCACGTCATCGGCTTTCGTGAGGCCGCGTGGTGGAGCGTTCTGTGGGTCTCGCTGGGCATCGGATTCGCCGGTGTCATCTGGGCCTGGCAGGGCCCGGGGCCCGCCGGCGAGTACGCCGCCGCGTGGCTGCTGGAGAAGAGCCTGTCCGTCGACAACCTCTTCGTCTTCGCGCTGATCTTTTCTTATTTCAAGGTGCCTCGCGCCTACCAGCACCGCGTCCTGTTCTACGGTGTGCTGGGAGCGCTCGTGCTCCGTTTCCTGTTCATCGCGGCCGGTATCGCGCTGCTCGAACGCTTCAGCTTTGTCATCTACGTCTTCGGGGCTTTTCTGCTCTACACGGCAGTCACGATGCTCCGGGGCAACGGCGTCGAGATGGATCCGGGCCGGAGCAGGGCGATCGCGCTGCTGCGCAAGGTCATTCCGGTCACCGACGACTATCAGGGGCAGCGTTTCGTGTTTCGGCGTGCCGGGAAGCTGGTCGCCACGCCGCTACTGGCCGTCCTCGTCATGATCGAGACCGCCGACGTCCTGTTCGCGTTCGACTCGGTGCCCGCTGCGCTCGGTGTGACCGACAAGGTGTTCCTGGTCTACACGAGCAACGCCCTGGCCATCCTGGGGCTGCGGTCGTTGTTCTTCCTGCTCTCCGGTCTGATGGATCGTTTCCACCACCTGGCGACGGGGCTCGCGTTCATCCTGGCCTTCATCGGCGTGAAGATGTTGCTCACCGACGTGTGGCACCCGCCGATCGCGCTGTCGCTCGGCGTCATCGCGGTGACATTGATCGTGGCCATCGTCTGGTCGCTGCGTACCACCCCGCCGGCCCCGCGGTCCGTGGCCGAGCCGGAGGGGGTGGCCGAGCCGCGGTCCGTGGCCGAAGGCTCCCAGGCGGCGCCCCGATGATCAGCGGGCGATGGGCCGGCGGGGTCGTCGCGTCGAGCGGCTTCTCTAACGCCGCCGCCCCGTCTCGGGTGAGCGGACCGTCCGGGGCGGTGGCCAGCGCCACGGCACTCGCCGTGGCCTGGCCCTCGGTGAGCATGATCGGCGCAAGGGCCGTGGTCTGGTCGGGAAAGTGCGACTGTTCACCCGGAGGCGGGCCGCCCGTGACGTCAGGCGGGTGACGAACCGGGCCCGGTTCGCCGCGCGTCCGGAAACATATCGAGGAATAGTGTCGCGACGCGCCGGGAACGAGGATGCCGGACAGCCCTGGCTCAGCGGTTATGCTGGTTCCGGCGGGTACTGCGGTACATCGGTGCACGTCCAGCCGCCGGGACGTATCTCTCTGACGCGGGCGAGGAGACGCGCGGGCGGGAATACTCGACGTTCCAGGGCCGATCGTGTGTACTCGTTCGGTGTGAGCTGTGGTCCTTCCTCGCCGATTCTTCCCGAAATTTCGCAGCTCGTTGCGGGCGCACTAGCCGAAGGCGGATGATGCACAGGCTGTTGGCGGTCGTCGTTTCTCACGGGGGATCGACGTCTCTGTACCGGTTGCTGACCACACTGGATGCCATGGAGGAATGCCGGGTATTTCTGGTGGAGAATGACGGGAAATCCCGGCATGATGCGTTGCCGGACGGTGTGCGCGTGATCCAGGGGCACGGGAACGTCGGATACGGTACCGCGGTGAACCTCGCTGTCCGCCGTGCCGTGGAGGACGGGCTGCGGCCGGAGTGGATCCTGGTGGTCAACAGTGACGTGACGGTCCCTGCCGACACCGCGACGATGATCCCGAAGCTGCTCGCCTGGGCCGCGTCGTCCGCCGACGTGGTCGGCTTCCCGATCCGCGGCATGGCGGGCGAGCGGGGGCGGGCGAGTGCCGTCCTGCCGCGCCCGCGGACGAACGCTTACACGGCGGTACGGGGCGAGATCGCCGCGGTGGAGAGGTGGCCGGAACTGCGCTATCCGGTCGGCGCCTTCTTCGCCGTCCGTTCGGAGATTTTCCTACGGCTGGGCGGATTCGACCCGTCGTACTGGATGTACTACGAGGAGACGGATCTGTTCGCCCGGTTGCACGCCGCGGGCGGGCGCATCGTCTGGGCGGACGACGCCTGGCCGGTCGTACATGTGGGCGGGGAGACCGTCGGGCGGTCCGGGCTGCTGTACGCCGAACTCGGCCGGTCGGCCGCCACCTATGCCCGGCGGCACCGTCACGACGTGGGCCGGTCGTGGACCGCGGTGCACGCGGCCCAGCTGACCGTCCTCGCCGCGCGCAAATTGGCCGTGGGCCGGTCGCATGACGCGTTGCGCGCGGTCCGGATCCTCTCCGGGCTGGTGAGCGGGCTGGCCCGGCCAGGCTGGGAGCCCGCGGTCAGCTCACGGTGGCGCGCCGTCCCGGCCGAGACGCGGCTGCGTCTCGGCCATCTCCGCCCGGTACCGCGGACGCCGCAGTAGCGGCAGGATGATCCGATCGGTGATCTTGCCGACGGCTTCCCCGGACAGTAGGCACAGCGTCAGCATCACCTCGTTCCGGAGGAGGTCTCAACGGACTGAGCGCATCCGTGGCGTGAGCGCGTCGAGGCCGAGCTCGCCATACCGGAGCCGGCCTCACCGCCGCCGTCACCAGCCGCGGGTGCGCCATTCCGCCAGGTGCGGGCGTTCGGCGCCGAGGGTGGTGTCGTGTCCGTGGCCCGGGTAGATCCAGGTGGTGTCCGGCAGTGGGCCGAAGATCTTGCGTTCGAGGCCGTCCATCAGCGTCGTAAAGGCCTGTTCGTCACCGAACGTGTTTCCAGGGCCGCCAGGGAACAGGCAGTCTCCGGTGAAGAGGTGGGGGGCGGCGGGATCGGCCTCGTAGAGCAGGGCGATGGATCCGGGTGTGTGCCCGACCAGGTGGATCACCCGAAGGGTGGCCGTCCCGACGGCGACCTCGTCTCCGTCGCGCACCTGCCGCGCGGTGGGCACCGGAATGGCCGGGGCGTCGTCCGGATGGGCGACCGTGCTGGCCCCGGTGGTGGTGACCACATCTGCGAGGGCCTGCACATGATCATCGTGCTGATGGCTGGTGACCACCGTCGCCAGCCCCGCGTCCCCGACGAGCCGCAGCAGCGTGTCGGCCTCGTTTGCCGCGTCGACGAGCAGCTGCTCCCCGGTGACCGGGCAGCGCAGCAGGTAGGCGTTATTGTTCATCGGGCCGACGGCGATCTTGGTGATCGACAGGCCTGGCAGGGTCCGTACGTCGGCCGGACCGCCGACCGTGACTTTCCCGGTGTACTCGGTGTAGCCGGTGCGGCTGGTGTCGCCGCCGTCGGCGTCGCTCATGGTGATCCTCTCCGGAGCGGATGGCGCGGATGGGACGGGAGCAGGGGATAGCTGCCGGTCGTTACGGTCCGTCAGGTGGCACCGGGAGATCTGATGCCTCTGACGCCTCCGAGGTCTCTACCGGATTCGACGGATTCGTCCGGCTGGTGGTAGGTGACCGCCCCCGGAAAAGTGCCGGTCCTCATCCGTAGCATGGCCACACTCGCCCAGGTCCGGTCTTACTGAAGATCATGAGGGTTTGTCGATGGCCGATCGTCTTGTCGTGCGTGGCGCGCGTGAACACAATCTCCGTGACGTCGACCTCGACCTGCCCCGCGACGGGCTGATCGTCTTCACCGGTATGTCCGGGTCCGGCAAGTCCAGCCTCGCCTTCGACACAATCTTCGCCGAGGGGCAGCGGCGCTACGTGGAGTCGCTGTCAGCCTATGCTCGGCAGTTTCTCGGGCAGATGGACAAGCCCGACGTCGACTTCATCGAGGGGCTGTCCCCGGCCGTCTCCATCGATCAGAAGTCGACCTCGCGCAACCCGCGGTCCACCGTCGGCACGATCACCGAGGTCTACGACTACCTGCGGCTGCTCTTCGCCCGCGCCGGCCGCCCGCACTGCCCGAAGTGCGGGCGGCTGATCTCCCGGCAGACCCCGCAGCAGATCGTCGACCGGCTGCTGGAGCTGCCCGAGGGCACCCGCTTCCAGGTGCTGGCCCCGGTGGTGCGTGGCCGCAAGGGCGAGTATGTCGACCTGTTCGCCGAGCTGCAGAGCTCCGGGTTCGCGCGGGCCCGCGTCGACGGCACGGTGGTGCCGCTCACCGATCCGCCGAAGCTGGAGAAGCAGCGCAAGCATACGATCGAGGTCGTCGTCGACCGGCTCGCGATCAAGCCGTCGGCGAAGCGGCGGCTCACCGACTCGGTGGAGACGGCCCTGAAGCTGGGCGGCGGGCTCGTCCTGGTCGACTTCGTCGACCGCGACGCCGACGACCCCGAGCGCGAGCGGATGTACTCCGAGCATCTGGCCTGCCTCTACGACGACCTCTCCTTTGAGGAGCTGGAGCCGCGGTCGTTCTCGTTCAACTCGCCATACGGTGCCTGCCCCGAGTGCACCGGGATCGGGACCCGCAAGGAGGTCGACCCGGAGCTCGTCGTGCCCGACCCCACCCTGTCGCTGGCGCAGGGCGCGGTGGCCCCCTGGTCGGGCGGCCACAACAAGGAGTACTTCGAACGGTTGCTCACGGCCCTTGCCGAGGACCTCAGCTTCAAGATGGACACCCCGTGGGAGGGGCTGCCCGAGCGGGCCCGCAAGGCCGTGCTGTACGGCAGCGGCGACACCGAGATCCACGTCGGCTACACCAACCGCTACGGCCGCAAGCGTTCCTACTACACCTCCTTCGAGGGCGTGATCGGCTTCCTGGGCCGCCGGCACCGCGAGGCCGAGTCGGACAGCAGCCGGGAGCGGTACGAGGGCTACATGCGCGATGTCCCCTGCCCGGGCTGCCGCGGCGCGCGGCTGAAGTCGGAGTCACTTGCGGTGACGCTGGGCGGTCGGTCGATCGCCGAGGTTTCGGGTATGGCGATCGGTGAGTGCGCCGTGTTCCTGCGCGGGCTCGACCTCACCGAACGGGAGCGGGCCATCGCCGGCCGGGTGCTCAAGGAGGTCGACGCGCGGCTGACGTTCCTGCTGGACGTGGGGCTGGACTACCTCTCCCTCGACCGGGCCGCCGGCACCCTGGCGGGCGGCGAGGCACAGCGCATCCGGCTGGCCACCCAGATCGGTTCCGGGCTCGTCGGGGTGCTGTACGTGCTCGACGAGCCGTCGATCGGCCTGCACCAGCGGGACAACCGCCGGCTCATCCAGACCCTGCTGCGGCTGCGCGACCTGGGCAACACGCTCATCGTCGTCGAGCACGACGAGGACACGATCCGCGCCTCCGACTGGGTGGTCGACATCGGCCCCGGCGCCGGCGAGCACGGCGGTCGGGTCGTCGTCTCCGGGCCGGTCGAGAAGCTGCTCGCCAGCGAGGAGTCGATGACCGGCGCCTACCTGTCCGGGCGGCGCCGGATCCCGGTGCCCGACATCCGCCGGGTGCCGACCAAGGGCCGGGCACTGACCGTGCACGGGGCCCGGGAGCACAACCTGCGTGACGTCACCGTGTCGTTCCCGCTGGGCTGTTTCGTGGCGGTCACCGGGGTGTCGGGCTCGGGGAAGTCCACCCTCGTCAACGACATCCTCGCCGCCGTCCTGGCGAACAAGCTCAACGGCGCCCGGGAGGTGCCGGGCCGGCACCGCACCGTCAGCGGGCTCGACCATCTCGACAAGGCGGTCCGGGTCGACCAGTCCCCGATCGGACGCACGCCGCGGTCCAACCCCGCCACCTACACCGGCGTGTTCGACCACATCCGCCGGCTGTTCGCCGAGACGACTGAGGCGAAGGTCCGCGGCTATCTGCCGGGCCGGTTCTCGTTCAACGTCAAGGGCGGGCGGTGCGAGGCGTGTTCCGGTGACGGCACCCTCAAGATCGAGATGAACTTCCTGCCGGACGTGTACGTGCCGTGCGAGGTCTGCCACGGCGACCGGTACAATCGGGAGACGCTGGAGGTGCACTACAAGGGCAGGAACATCGCCGAGGTGCTCGACATGCCGATCGAGGAGGCGGCGGAGTTCTTCGCCGCGGTGCCGGCCATCGCCCGGCACCTGCGGACGCTGAACGACGTTGGCCTGGGGTACGTCCGGCTCGGCCAGTCGGCGCCGACCCTGTCCGGCGGCGAGGCGCAGCGGGTCAAGCTCGCCTCGGAGCTGCAGCGGCGCTCTACCGGCCGGACGGTCTACGTGCTCGACGAGCCGACGACCGGTCTGCACTTCGAGGACATCCGCAAGCTGCTCGGCGTGCTCGGCCGGCTGGTCGACGCCGGGAACACGGTCATCGTGATCGAGCACAACCTCGATGTCATCAAGACGGCGGACTGGATCATTGACCTGGGGCCGGAGGGGGGCACGGGAGGCGGCCGGGTCGTCGCGCAAGGGCCGCCCGAGGCCGTGGCGGCGGTCGAGGAGAGCCACACCGCGGTCTTCCTCCGGGAGATCCTCGGTGACCGGGTCGCCGAGGTGGGACCGGTCCCGCCTTCTCAGGCTTCTCAGGTCTGCAGCAGGTCCGCGAGGACGGCGTCCAGCTCCTGTTCGGTGTGCTCCTGACCGGTCGGGACAAGTCGCTCGGTGCGGTCCAGGAAGCTGCGCAGCGACGACGCCGCGACCACCACCACGGACCGGCGGTCGCCGTGCACCAGGTCGAGCCGCACGCCGCGCCGATCAGCGTCGGGACCGATCCGGACGTCCCCGTCGCCCACCGCCGTCTCCAGGCCGGCGCGCAGGGTGTCGCGTGGTGCGACCCAGCTGCCCTGCGGCAGCGCGGGATGTTCCGGCCTGGACACCAGCGTCATGGACACAGCCAACGGGTCGCGGGCGCCCCAGCAGATCTGGAACACGGTGATCCGCCCACGGCTGGACGCGTCGTCCACGACGAACTCCGCCGTGACGTCCTTACCAAGCACGCGCTGGCTCCCTCGGTTCGCTTGCCCGATGTGTCGAGGGTCGCAGCCCTCCGCCCCGGACGCCAGCGGGGGCTCCCGAAACAGCGGAAGGTGTGTAATCGGTCACGACACTGCCGGGTGGCCGTCGCCGCTCGTCACCCTACCGCCACCATCGGAGGGAACCCGCTGCCAAGCCCGCACGCTATGCGTGATGAAATGGTTACGTGCAGGTGCTGCTTGCTCGGGATGAAGGTCGCCGTAGGCTCGCTTCATGGCTGATCCGGCGTCCTACCGGCCCGCCCCGGGCTCGATCCCCGAGACACCCGGTGTCTATCGTTTCCGTGACGAGCACGGTCGCGTGCTCTATGTCGGCAAGGCCAAGAACCTGCGGGCCCGGCTGGCCAACTACTTCGCCGAGTTGCACACCCTCCATCCGCGCACGCAGCACATGGTCTCCTCGGCGAGCTCGGTCGACTGGACCGTTGTCTCGACCGAGGTCGAGGCCCTCCAGCTCGAGTACACGTGGATCAAGGAGTTCGACCCGCGCTTCAACGTCCGCTACCGCGACGACAAGAGCTACCCGAGTCTCGCCGTGACCCTCCACGAGGAGTTCCCGCGCCTGCAGGTCATGCGGGGACCCAAGCGCAAGGGTGTCCGGTACTTCGGCCCGTATGCGCATGCCTGGGCCATCCGGGAGACCCTCGATCTGCTCCTGCGGGTCTTCCCCGCCCGCACGTGCTCGGGCGGGGTCTTCAAACGGGCCGCGCAGGTCGGACGGCCGTGCCTGCTCGGGTACATCGACCGGTGCTCGGCACCCTGCGTGGGACGGGTCGACGCGGCCACCCACCGGGAGATCGTCGAGGACTTCTGCGACTTCATGTCCGGGCAGGCGGGCCGTTACCTGCGTCGGCTCGAACGGGAGATGCAGCAGGCGGCGCAGGCCCAGGAGTACGAACGCGCCGCGCGGCTGCGCGACGACATCGGCGCCCTGCGCCGTGCGGTCGAGAAGCAGGCCGTGGTCCTGCCCGACGGCACCGACGCCGACGTCATCGCCTTCGCCGAGGACGAGCTGGAGGCCGCCGTCGCGGTGTTCTACGTGCGTGGCGGGCGGGTACGCGGCCAGCGGGGCTGGGTCGTCGACAAGCTCGACGAGGTCACGACCGCGGACCTCGTCGAGCAGTTCCTCACCCAGGAGTACCTCGACGGCACGGGAGCGGCCTCGACCGGGACCGCTGGTTCGACGGTGCCCACGACCACCGCGGGATCCCAGGGGGAGGGCATCCCCCGCGAGATCCTGGTTCCCGCCCTGCCGCCCGGCGTCGAGGCGGTCACCGAACTGCTCGGCGCGGCCCGGGGCAGCCGCGTCGAGGTCCGCGTGCCCCGCCGCGGGGACAAGCGCACCCTGCTCGAGACGGTGGAGCGCAACGCCAAGCAGGCGTTCGCGCTGCACCGGACGAAGCGGGCCAGTGACCTCACCGCCCGCAGCCGTGCCCTCGCCGAGCTTCAGGAGGCCTTGGAGCTGCCCGACGCGCCGCTGCGCATCGAGTGCTTCGACGTCTCGAACACCCAGGGCACGAACGTCGCGGCGAGCATGGTCGTGTTCGAGGACGGCCTGCCGCGCAAGTCCGAGTACCGCAGGTTCGCGATCCGCGGCATCGCCGGCCGGGAGGGTGCCGGCCGGGACGGGGCTGCCGGGGACGGGGCTGCCGGGGACGACGTGGCGAGCATGTACGAGACCATCCACCGGAGGTTCTCGCGCTACCTCGCCGAGCGGTCCCGCGTCGGCGAGCTTGCCGACATCGCCGACATCGCCGACGCGCCGGATGCCGCGCAGCCGATCGATCCGGGGACCGGGCGGCCGCGCCGGTTCGCCTACCCGCCGAACCTCGTCGTGGTGGACGGCGGGGCGCCCCAGGTGGCCGCGGCGGCCCGGGCGCTCGACGAGCTCGGCATCGACGCCGGCCCCGGCGGGGTGGCGCTGTGCGGGCTGGCGAAGCGGCTGGAGGAGGTCTGGCTGCCGGGCACCGCGGACCCGGTCATCCTCCCGCGGACGTCCGAGGCGCTCTACCTGCTGCAACGGGTACGCGACGAGGCACACCGCTTCGCCATCGCCTACCACCGGCAGAAGCGGTCCACGGCCATGGTGGCCTCCGCCCTCGACGAGGTCCCCGGCCTGGGTGACACCCGGCGCAAGGCCCTGCTGCGCTACTTCGGTTCGGTGGCGAAGGTACGGGCGGCGAGCGCCGAGCAGATCGCGCAGGTGTCCGGCATCGGCCCGCGGACGGCGGCGGCGATCGTCACCGCGCTGGCCCGGTCGGCGCCGGGCCGCGCCGACGCGCCCGCCCCCGTCGTCGACCCGCACACCGGAGAGATCCTCGACGCGGAGACCGTCTCATGACCACCCCGACCCTGGATTTGGCGATCATCACCGGGCTGTCCGGCGCCGGGCGCAGCACCGCGGCGAAGTGCCTGGAGGACCTGGGCTGGTTCGTCGTCGACAACCTTCCCCCGGAGCTGCTGTCCACCATGGCTGAGCTGGGCCGTCGTTCTGGTGGGACGGTCAGCCGCATCGCCGTCGTGGTGGACGTGCGGGGCCGGCCGTTCTTCTCTGACCTGCGCGCCGCGATCGCGGCGCTCGACGCGCGGGGCATGCATCCCCGGATGCTGTTCCTCGAGGCCAGCGACGATGCGCTGATCCGCCGGTTCGAGCACGTCCGCCGCCCGCATCCGCTGCAGCGCGACGAGCGGGTGGTCGACGGCATCAGCCGGGAACGGATTCTGCTCGCCGAGCTGCGCGGCGAGGCTGACCTGGTCCTCGACACCACCGACCTGAACGTCCATGAGCTGCGGTCGAAGATCGACGCCGCGTTCGGGCAGCCGAACGCCAACCGGCTCAACGCCACGGTGGTGTCGTTCGGGTACAAGTACGGACTTCCGCTGGATGCGGATCTCGTCGCCGACTGCCGGTTCCTGCCCAACCCGCACTGGGTGGAGGCGCTGCGCCCGTTCACCGGCCGCGATCCGCAGGTGCGCGACTATGTGCTGGCCCAGCCGGGAGCGCAGGACTTCCTCGACCAGTACGCGGCGCTGCTCCGCCTGGTCGGCGAGGGCTACGCCCGCGAGGGCAAGCGGTATCTCACGCTGGCCGTCGGGTGCACCGGCGGCAAGCACCGTAGCGTCGCGATCGCCGAGCAGCTCGGCACCCGGCTCGCCGCGGGCGGCGTGGGGGTCCGGGTGGTGCACCGTGACCTGGGACGGGAGTGAACCATCCGTGAACCTCAGTGGCGTAGCCGCGCGCTCCGACGGTCCGGACCGGGCACCGGCGGTCGTCGCCTTCGGCGGCGGCCACGGGCTCGCCGCCTCGCTCGCCGCGCTCCGGCAGATCACCTCGGCGCTTACCGCCGTGGTGACCGTCGGTGACGATGGTGGATCCTCCGGGCGGCTGCGCGCGGAGCTCGGTGCGCTGCCCATGGGCGATCTACGAATGGCCCTGGCCGCGCTGGCCGGACCGGACGGATGGTCGACCACCTGGGCGGGCGTGTTCCAGCACCGGTTCGGCGGCGACGGGCCGCTCGCCGGGCACGCGGTCGGCAACCTCGTGCTCACCGCGCTCGCCGAGCGCACCGGATCACCGGTGGCCGCGCTCGACCTGGCCGCCGCCCTCCTCGGTCTGCGGGGGCGGGTGCTGCCGCTGTCGACCAGGGGCATCGACATCGTCGCCGACGTCGTGGGGCTGGATCCGGGGGCGCCCACCGCCGAGGTCGAGGTGCGCGGGCAGGCCGCGGTGGCCACGACCGGTGGACGGGTCGTGGGTGTCCGGCTGTCGCCGGCGGCACCGCCGGCCTGTCCGGAGGCGGTGGCCGCGGCGGGCGCGGCCGACTGGATCATCCTTGGGCCGGGATCGCACTACACGAGCATGCTGCCGCATCTGTTGGTTCCTGGGATGAACCGGGCGATTGCGATGTCCCGGGCGAACCGGGTGATGGTGTTGAACCTGGCCGCCCAGCCGGGGGAGACCGAGGGATACACCCCCCAGGCCCATCTCCACTCCCTCGGCCGGCACGTTCCCGGCCTGCGGCTGGACGTGGTGATCGCCGATCCGACCGCGGTGCCCGACCCCGACCTGCTCGCCCGGGCGGCGGCGGACGTCGGCGCCCGGCTCCATCTGGCGCCGGTGCGGATCCCTGGCGCGCCCGTGCACGACCCGGTCCGGCTCGCCGCGGCCTTCCGCGCGGTGTTCGCGGGACTCCCGGAGGCGACCCGCCCGGCGCCCGCGTCCCGGCGGCCGGTCACGCAGTACTCATCGTCCGGCGGACCGGTCCGCCGGACCCCATCCGGTGAAGCCAAGGAGTGATCGGTGTGGCGGCGATGACGGCCACCGTCAAGGACGAACTGAGCCGGCTGCGGGTCGCGAAGCCCTGTTGCCGGCGGGCCGAGATGGCAGCCCTGCTGCGCTTCGGTGGGGGGCTGCACATCGTCGGTGGTCGCATCGTGGTCGAGGCGGAACTCGATACCGGCGCGACCGCCCGCCGGTTGCGTCGCGAGATCGCCGAGGTCTTCGGCTTCCCCTCGACGGTGGCCGTGCTGGCCGCCGGTGGGCTGCGCCGCTCGGTGCGCTACATCGTGCGCGTCGAGCGGGACGGCGAGCAGCTCGCGCGGTCCACCGGCCTGCTCGACCAGCGTGGCCGCCCGGTGCGCGGGCTGCCGCCGCAGGTGGTCACGGGCTCCGCCTGTGACGCCGCGGCGGCCTGGCGGGGCGCGTTCCTCGCCCACGGTTCACTGACCGAGCCGGGTCGGTCCTGCTCGCTGGAGGTGACCTCGCCCGGTCCGGAGGCCGCGCTGGCCCTGGTCGGCGCGGCGCGCCGGCTGGGGGTCCAGGCCAAGAGCCGGGACGTGCGCGGCGTCGACCGTGTCGTCATCCGCGACGGCGACGCGATCGGCGCGCTGCTGACCAGGATCGGTGCGCATGACAGCCTGCTCGCCTGGGAGGAACGGCGGATGCGCCGGGAGGTCCGGGCGACGGCCAACCGGCTGGCGAACTTCGACGACGCCAACCTGCGCCGCTCCGCCCGGGCCGCGGTGGCCGCCGGCGCCCGGGTGCAGGCCGCGATGCGCATCCTCGGCGACGACGCCCCGGAGCACCTGCTGGCGGCCGGCCGGTTGCGCCTCGATCACGCGCAGGCCTCCCTGGAGGAACTGGGCGCGCTCGCGGACCCGCCGCTGACCAAGGATGCGGTCGCCGGCCGGATCCGCCGGCTGTTGGCGCTCGCCGACAAGAGGGCCAACGCGCTCGGTATCCCCAATACCGAGGCGAGCGTCTCCCCGGATCTCCTTGAGAACGCTTGAGCAACAGCGGCCCAGATCGTACCCAGACAGTTCATACCTGTAATGTGGAAAACTGGCCCAGTAGCACCATCGGGATCGGATGGCTCTTCGGGGCTCTTCGGGGTGGGGCCTGCCCGTGGGGCGCCCGCCTGGCCGGTTCGGCCGGCGTCAGCGCGGGCCCACGGAATCTGCCCGGCCCCCGGCCCTGCGGAGGCGCACCGGCGGTGCGGCAGCGCAGCGATGTGATGGGATGTAGTTTCCGGGTGGGGCGTGCCCGCATCGTGTGAGGAGACCAGCATCGCACGGTTCGGATTCCCGCCGATGATGTGCAAACTCGTTAGGCTCCTGCCTTGACAGCGCCACATGAACGACAGTGCCACATGAACGAGAACGTCACAACCGAACGACGACGTCGTGACGGAACGACGGCGTGACTATCGAAACGACGAGACAAGACGGTAGGGAGTCCTGGACGTGGCTACGCGGGTGGGTGTCAACGGCTTCGGGCGAATCGGTCGTAACTTCTGGCGGGCGCTCGCGGCGAGCAACCGGAACGATCTCGAGATCGTCGCGGTCAACGACCTGACCGACAACAAGACTCTTGCGCATCTGCTCAAGTACGACACCACGCTGGGTACGCTGCCTGCTGCGGTCGGTGTCGTCGACGAGGGTATCCGCGTCGGTGACACCGTGATCAAGGTGCTGGCCGAGCGCGACCCGGCGGCGCTGCCCTGGGCCGATCTGGGTGTGGACGTTGTCATCGAGTCCACCGGCCGCTTCACCAAGGCGGCGGACGCGGGCAAGCATCTGCAGGCCGGCGCCAAGAAGGTCATCATCTCGGCGCCGGCCAAGGACGAGGACATCACCGTGGTGATAGGCGTGAACGACGATGCCTACGACCCGGCCAGGCACCACATCCTGTCCAACGCTTCCTGCACGACGAACTGCGTCGCGCCGATGGCGAAGGTGCTCGACGAGGCCTTCGGCATCAGCCAGGGGCTGATGACCACCATCCACGCCTACACCAACGACCAGGTCATCCTGGACTTCCCGCACTCGGACCTGCGGCGGGCGCGGGCGGCGGCGCAGAACATCATCCCGACCACCACGGGTGCGGCGAAGGCCACCGCGCTGGTCCTGCCCCACCTCAAGGGCAAGCTCGACGGGCTGGCGATGCGGGTGCCGGTCCTCGACGGCTCGGTCACCGACCTGGTGGCCACCCTGGACAAGAAGGCCAGCAAGGAAGAGGTCAACGCGGCGTTCAAGGCGGCGGCGGAGGGCCCGCTGAAGGGCTACCTTGTCTACACCGAGGACCCGATCGTCTCCTCCGACATCGTCAACACCCTGGCGTCCTGCACGTTCGACTCGCTGCTGACGATGTCCGCCGGCAATCAGGTGAAGATCGTCGGCTGGTACGACAATGAGTGGGGCTACTCCAACCGGCTGGTCGACCTGACCGCGCTGGTCGCCGCGCGCCTCTAGGCCCGCGCGCCGCTCTAGGCCCGCACGCCGCCGGCTGGCGAAACCCGTCGGGCGGCGCCGGTCCTCCCCGGCCCTTCCTCGACAATTTCTCTCCCCGATGGAGTAACGAAGCGTGAGGACGATCGACGACCTGCAGGTCGCCGGGCACCGGGTGCTGGTCCGCAGCGACCTGAACGTGCCGTTGGACCGTTCCGGTGACACCCCGCGCATCACCGACGACGGCCGGGTCCGCGCCAGCGTCCCGACCATCGCCGCACTGCTGGACCGGGGCGCCCGGGTGGTCGTGAGCTCGCACCTGGGCCGGCCGAAGGGCGAACCGGACCCGAAGTACTCCCTGGAGCCGGTGGCGGGTCGGCTCGCCGAGCTGCTGGGCCGGCCGGTGGCGTTCGCCGGCGACGGCAGCGGTGACATCGCCGGTGCGCATGCCCGCGAGGTGGTCGCCGGGCTCGGGGACGGCGAGGTGGCGCTGCTGGAGAACCTGCGCTTCGCCGCCGGGGAGACCAGCAAGGACGCGGCGATCCGCGCGGCCTTCGCCGACGAGTTGTCGGCGCTCGCCGAGTTCTACGTCGGGGACGCCTTCGGCGCGGTCCACCGGGCCCACGCCAGCGTCGCCGACGTCCCGAAGCGGCTGCCGCACGCCGCGGGCCGGCTCGTGCTCACCGAGCTGGAGGTGCTCCGCCGGCTCAGCAGCGACCCGGCGCGTCCCTACAGTGTCGTGCTCGGCGGGTCCAAGGTGTCCGACAAGCTCGGCGTGATCCGCGCGCTGCTGCCCAAGGTCGACACGTTGCTCGTCGGCGGAGGGATGTGCTTCACCTTCCTGGCGGCGCTCGGTCACGGGGTCGGCGGGTCGCTGCTGGAGACCGAGATGATCGAGACGTGCAAGGAGCTGCTCGCCGAGGGCGGGGAGCGGATCGTGCTGCCGACCGACGTCGTCGTCGCGGACAGGTTCGCCGCCGACGCGGACACCGCCGCCGTCGCGGCTGGCGCCATCCCCGCCGGCTGGCTCGGGCTCGACATCGGCCCGGCGTCGACGGAGCTGTTCGCCGCGCGGCTGGCCGGAGCGGCTACGGTCTTCTGGAACGGGCCGATGGGTGTGTTCGAGCTCGCGCCGTTCGCCGCGGGCACCCGGGGGGTGGCCGAGGCGGTCGCCGCCGGCAAGGGGTTCTCCGTCGTGGGTGGCGGAGACTCCGCCGCGGCGGTCCGCACGCTCGGCATCCCGGAGGATGCCTTCAGCCACATCTCGACCGGCGGCGGCGCGAGCCTGGAATACCTGGAGGGCAAGACGCTGCCCGGGCTCGCGGCCCTCGATGTCTGACTTCCGCGGGACGCCCGGCGCCGGGGCCGGCTGATGGCACTGCTGGGCCGGGGAAGATCTGAGCGAGGTTCCGAGCGAGGTTCCGACAGGGGATCCGGGAAGAACAGGGGATCCGGGAAGGACGAGGACGGCGTGGGCAAGGACAGATCGGCGAAGGGCGCTGCCGGCTCGAAGGGCGCCGTCGGTGTCAAGGGCACCGGCCGACGGGCGCTGGTGGCCGGCAACTGGAAGATGAACCTCAATCACCTCGAGGCGATCGCGCTGGTGCAGAAGATCGCCTTCGATCTCAAGCCCGCCGAGCTGGAGACCGTCGAGGTCGTCGTTCTCCCACCGTTCACCGATCTGCGCAGCGTGCAGACCCTGGTGGACGGAGACAAGCTCGCCATCGCCTACGGGGGGCAGGACCTCTCCCCGTACGCGTCGGGTGCGCACACCGGTGATATCAGCGGGGCGATGCTGGCCAAGCTCGGCTGCGACTACGTCGTCGTCGGGCACTCCGAGCGCCGGGCCGGCCACCACGAGGACGACGCGCTGGTGGCGGCCAAGGCGAAGGCGGCCTTCTCCGTGGGGCTCACCCCCATCCTGTGCGTGGGGGAGCCCGAGGAGATCCGGGCCGCCGGCACCCATGTTGAGCACGTGCTGCGTCAGCTCGAGCAGTCGCTGGCTGGCATCACCGCCGAGCAGGCCGCGACGATCGTCATCGCCTACGAGCCGGTGTGGGCGATCGGCACCGGCCGCACCGCCTCCGCGCAGGACGCCCAGGACATGTGCGCGGCGGTCCGCGGCCAGCTGGCCAGGCAGTACGGCGATGAGATTGCCGCTGGGACCCGTGTCCTCTACGGCGGCTCGGTGAAGGCGGCGAACGCCGGCGAGCTGTTCACCATGCCGGATGTGGACGGCGGGCTGGTCGGCGGGGCGAGCCTGGTCGCCGAGGAGTTCGTCGGCATCGTGCGCAGCGGGCCGCCGGCCTGACGGCGGACGCGTCTGTGTACTCGCCCTGCCGCCGGCCGTCCCGGTGCCGGACCAGGCGAAGCACCGTCGGTGGGAGCGGATACTGTTGCGTGGCGACGTGCCCGGCCCGCCCGATCCCCTCGAGGCGTGCCGGTTCCACCCACGTTGCTGGAAGGCCGAGGAGGTGTGTAGGACAGTGGAACCGCCCTTGTCGGAGGTTCGGCCTGGGCACCGGGTGGCCTGCCACTTCCCCGAGGAGCGGGAGCTGGTCTAGATGACGATCGGTCTGTCGATCGCCCTGATTGTCGCGAGTATTCTGATGATCATGCTTGTGCTGTTGCACCGGGCCAAGGGAGGCGGGCTGTCCACCCTGTTCGGCGGCGGCGTGTCCTCGTCGCTGGGTGGGTCCTCGGTCGTGGAGAAGAACCTCGACCGGTTGACCATCGTGGTTGGGATCATCTGGTTCACCTGCATCGTCGGTCTCGGTCTGCTGCTGAAGAATTGAACGCCCAGTTCGGCCCGCGTCCTGGTCCCGGCCGCGGGAGTGGTCGCGGCCGTGGAGGCCGGCTGCCCCGCCCCCTGTCCGTGCTCGCCACGGTTCTGCTCGCCACGGTCCTGACCGCCACGGTGACCGCCTGCAGCGGCGGCGGCTCGGGGGGCGGATCGCGTGAGCTCGCCGCCAGTCCCACCCCGGCGGCGACCGCCACGCCCCCTCCGCCCGACAAGCCGGGCGGCACGCTGCGGATCGTCACCCAGTGGATGCCCAGCGGCGATCCCGGCTGGGCCGACCAGCCCGGCGAGCGGGCGGTCAGCCGGCTCGTGACCCGCCAGCTGTTCAGCTATCCCTCCGACGAGGACACGACGAAGTCGACCATCCCGCGGCCGGACCTCGCCGTCGGCGCGCCGGTCGTCACCGAGAACGGGCTGGTCTACACGGTGCGGCTGCGTCCCGCGGCGCGCTGGGACACCCCCAACCAGCGCCGGATCACTGCCAACGACGTCGCCCGCGGCATCAAGCGACTGTGCACGCCCCCGAACCCGTCACCGCTGCGCGGCTACTTCACGGCGACCATCGTCGGATTCCGGGAGTTCTGTGCCCAGCTGGCGGCGATCCCGGTTGCCGACGCCGCGGCCTTCGTCGAGAGCAGCACCGTGGAGGGCATCGAGATCGTCGGCGACGACACGCTCGCGTTCCATCTACTGGCCCCGATGAACGACTTCGTGGACGTGCTGGCGCTACCGGCGGCCTCCCCGGTGCCGCTGGAGGCCCTGGCCTACCCGCCGGACTCGCCGGAGTACCTGCACAACCTGGTGTCGGCCGGGCCGTACCGGTTCACGGTCGCTCCCGGCGAGGGGTACCGGCTGTCGCGCAGCCCATCCTGGAGCGCATCCTCGGACGGGATCCGCCGCGCCCTGCCCGACCATATAACGATCTTCGACGGCCTGAGTCCGGAGGCCATGCAGCAGGAGCTGGAGAGCGGCGACGCGGACATGTCGCTCGATGGGAAGATCCCCGACAGCCGGGCCGTGGAGCTCGCCAGGGCGAATGACCCCCGTCTCGTGGTCGACGGGGTCGGGGTCACCCTGGCGGTTACCGTCGGATTCAACGGGCCCTCCGCGGCCGCGCTGCGTGAGCTGCCGGTCCGCCGGGCGCTGCCCTACTGCATTGACCGGGTGAGCCTCGCGGCGGCGCTCGGCGGCCCCGAGTTCGCCGCTGCCGCCACCGGGTTGCTGCAGGAGACGATGACCGGCTATACCGACGCGGATCCCTTCCCGCGTCCGGCGGGACTCGGCGACGCGGCCCGTTGCCGGGAGGCGCTGAGCCACACCCCCGGCGGGCCCGTCACGGCGCTGTCCCTGCTCACCACGGACAGCGCCACCGACGTGGCGGCCGCTGAGGCATTGCGGACCGCCTTCGCCCGTTCCGGCATCCGCCTCGACATCCGGATCCGGACCGGCGAGCGCTACCGTGCGGCCGCCGTCCACCCCACCGGGCAGTTCTGGGACCTGGCGCTCACCACCATCGCCCCGGACTGGTACGGCGACGCGGGCCGCACCGTCTTCCAGCCATTGCTGGACGAGACGTGGGCCGGCCCCAGGCCGGCCGACGGCGGCTACCGGGATCCGGGCGCCCTGCATCTGCTCGCCACGGCGCTGCGGGCCACCAGCGAGGCGACCGCCGCGAGCGACTGGGCTGACCTGGAGCACACGGTGGTCGAGCAGGTCGCGGTAATCCCGCTGGCCGTCGTGCACACCCCGCAGTTCCATAGCACGAACGTCACCGCGTTCACGATCGTGCCGTCGGTCGGCACCGCCGATCCGACCGCGGTCTCGCTGGGGTCCGGATGACACCCGACCTGAACACGCTCCTCCCGCCGAGGGTAACGCCAGGGGTAACCAGGCGGGGGTGGTCGGTGCATCCATGTGTGGCTCTCGCGGCCTACACTCCCCCCAGGACGTACCCGGAGGAACACCCGGGGAAAAGTGCCGGGAACGTCAGGTTTACGAAACCGGGTACGAGGTTCCGCGGCGCTCGAGGCCGCGGAATCGGCAGGCACGGTTTCCGTGCTACCACCCATGGGACGAGACGAAGGAGCACGCGGGCCGTGGCAGGTGGCAACGCCATCCGGGGGAGCCGGGTCGGGGCAGGACCGATGGGAGAGGCGGAACGGGGCGAGACCGCGCCCCGGCAACGTATCTCCTTCTGGTGCGCCAACGCGCACGAGACGAGACCGTCGTTCGCCGCGGACGCGGCGATTCCCGACACGTGGGATTGTCCGAGCTGTGGTTTTCCGGCGGGACGGGATCGGGACAACACCCCCGCCCCGCCGCGCACCGAGCCGTACAAGACCCATCTCGCCTACGTGCGGGAACGACGGAACGAGAAGGACGGCGAGGCGATCCTCGCCGAGGCGCTCGCCAAGCTTCGGGGCGCCTCCTAGCCCGGGAACGGGCTGCCGCCGTTGCGCCGCCGCCGAGGATGCTCCTGTGACTGTGGATGATGTCGGCATCGGCCGGATCGTCGCCGGGCGGTACCGGCTCGTCGAACGGATTGGCTCCGGTGGGATGGGCACCGTGTGGCGGGCCCACGACGATGTGCTCCGGGTCGAGCTGGCGATCAAGGAGATCCGGGTCTCCGCCGACCTCGACGACGACGAGCGTGCCGCCGGAGTGGAGACGGCGATGCGCGAGGCCCGCAACGCCGCCCGGCTGCGGGGGAACCCGCACGTGGTCACCGTCCATGACGCCGTGGAACACGACGGCCTGCCGTGGATCGTGATGGAGCTGGTCCGGGCCGGCACACTCGCCACGACGGTCAACCGGGACGGTCCCTGCCGCCTGAGCGTGCCATCCAGGTCGGGCTCGCGGTCCTCGACGCCTTGGTCGCGGGCCAGCAGATGGGCGTGCTGCACCGGGACGTCAAACCATCGAACATCCTGCTGGCCGACGACGGCCGGGTGCTGCTGACCGACTTCGGCATCGCCACCCACGCCGCCGACCCGACCCTCACCGGCGGCGTCGGCAGCGGCGGGACGCCCGCCTACATGGCGCCCGAGCGCCTCCTCGGCGGCCCCGCGACCCTGGCCGGCGACCTGTTCGCCCTCGGCGCCACCCTCTACTTTGCCGTCGAGGGGGTCTCACCGTTCCAGCGCGACACGCTGCTCACCACTATCGGCGCCGTGCTGCACGCCGATCCGCAACCCTTCCTCCGGGGCGGCAGGCTGTCGGCAGCGATCGCCGGGCTGCTGGCCAAGAACCCGGCGAGCCGGCTGCGCGCGGAGGGAGCGCAGGCGTTGCTGACCTGGGCCGCGTCCCACCCGGCCGATTCCGCCCCGGTATCCTCGCCGTCCCCGGTATCCCCGCCGTCCCCGGCGCCGGACGCGGTGATCCGGCGCCGGACCGGGTCGCGACCCGGTCCGTTCCCGCCGGCGTGGCCAGGGACGGCGCGGCCCACCGGTGCGGTCGGATGGGCCCGGCCGTGGCGGGCACCCCGGCTGATGGCCGGGGCGATGATCGTCCTGGTGCTGCTCGCCGCCGTGGCCGCCGGGGCGTACCAGCTGTTCGGCGCGGACGGCAGCGGCGACGACGGCGACCGGCGTCGCGCCTCGCCGCCGACGGTCGCCACGCGGGATCCGGCGGGGGTCGGGTCGCAACCGGGTGCCGAGGCTGGCGAGGCGCTGCCCCCGGGCATGATCGGCAGCTGGAGCGGATCGGTGACGCAGGCGTTCGTGCACTTCAACGCCGAGCTGGTGCTGCGGGGCGGCCGGATCGGCGAGGTGATCGGCACGAGTGCCTACCCGGAGAGTGGGTGCGCCGGCGAGCTCGTGCTGCGGGCGGTGTCCGGCGCCTCGGTCCGGCTCGAGGAACGTCTCACCCGGGTCGGGGCATTGTGCTTCGCCGCCACCTGGCTGGACCTCGTGCTCCATGGCGACGGCACGCTCGACTGCTCGTATCCGGCGACCGAGATCAGCTCGGCGGGGCAGGCGACCATGCGCCGCTCAGCGCCCGCCGTGTCCCCATCGTCCCCCGCGCCCCCAGGCTGACCGGGGCCGCCGGCTGGCCGGACCGCCGGGTGAGCGGGCTGCCGGGTGAGCGGGTGAGTGCGCTGGGCGGTCCACCCCCGGCGGGTGAGGCGGCGCGACGGCGGGACGGCCCGGCGCGGGTATGAACGGACCGGGTCAGAAACCGGGTCCGGGCCGGAACCGGGGCCCCAGGACGCCGGGACGACCGTGGCCCGCCCAGGCCACCGCCCGACCACGGCGTGGACAGGAGGTACTCCGTGGATCCCGATTTTCCGCTGCTCAGCGTCTTCCTCTATATGCTGTGGTTTTTTGCTTTCATCCTGTGGCTGTGGCTGCTGCTTGTCGTGATCATGGACGTGTTCCGCAGCCAGGATCTGTCCGGATGGGCGAAGGCCGCCTGGACGGTCGCGATCGTGGTGCTGCCCTGGCTTGGCGTGATCGCCTACCTGATCGTGCGGGGTGGCAGCATGCACGAGCGCAGCCGCGCCGCGGCGCAGCGCGACGAACAGGCCTGGCGCGCCTACCTCCAGGAGGCCGCCAGGACGACGAGCGATGCCGACGAACTTGGCAAGCTCGCGCACCTGCGAGACCGGGGGATTATCAGCGAGGCCGAGTTCGAGCGGGGCAAGACCAAGATCTTGACCTGACAAGATCCTGACCTGATCCGCCGGTGCCGTCCCGTGGGCCCGGCACGCGTACCGGGCCCACGGGACAAGTCTACGGGACAGGTCGTCCGCGGACCGCGTCACTGCCAGCCGGGCAGCCGGGAGGCGGCGGCCCGGTCGGCGAGCCACAGGCTGCGGTCGCGGCCGACCGCTCCCGTCGCCGGGATCGTGATCGGTCCCGCTCCGGAGAACGACGCCGCGACCGCATCGGCCTTCTCCTCCCCGGCGACGATCACCCAGACCTCGTGGGCGGACTGGATGGCCGGCAGGGTCAGTGTGACGCGTTCCGGCGGTGGCTTGGGGCAGTCATGCACGGCCACCACCGGCTCGGTCGCGACGACCGCGGGGGAGCCCGGGAACAGCGAGGCGACATGGCCCTCCGGGCCGAGCCCGAGGAGCACCACGTCGAAGCTCGGCACCGCCGATCCGGTGACGGCACGGGTGGCCAGCAGCGCGGCGTACTCCACCGCGGCGGACTCCGGGTCGGCATAGCCGGAGGCCGCGGCTCGTCCCTCGACGTCACCGCCCGCGGTCGGGGCCGCCAGATGGCCCATCGGGAAGATCCGTTTGGGATCCACCGGGATGTGATCGAGCAGCGCCTCCCGCGTCTGCCGCTCGTTGCGGTCGGGCGAGCCGGCCGCGACGAACCGCTCGTCGCCCCACCAGATGTCGACCTTGCTCCAGTCCACCGCGTCGAGAGCCGGGTTCGATCGCACCGCCCGCAGCAGGGCGATGCCGATGCCACCGCCGGTCAGGACGAGTGAGGCCTCCCCGCGGGCCGTCTGGGCGTCCACCAGCCGGGTGATCAGACGGGCCGCGGCGGCCCTGGCCAGTACCCCGGCGTCACGATGGAGGACGAGCTCCGGCTCGGCCGTCATGCGCCACCCACCGCCCGTTCGTTGTTCGAGGCACTCGTCGGGGCGGTGCCCGGGGCCGCGGTGCCCGGGGCCGCGGCGCTCGACGTCACGGTGCTGGCGGCCAAGGCGTCCGTGGCGCCCACGGTCTGGTCCATCGGGTCCCGCCAGATGTGCTCTCGGTGCGGCGAGCGCCTGGTCAGGTTCGGCAGGCCGCTCCAGGTACCCAGGGCCTCGGCGTAGACGGCGTCGTCGTCGAGCCGGCGCAGCTCCTCGGCGAGCAGGTCCCCGACGCCCCGGTCGGACAGGGGCAGTACCCGGTCCGGGTACCCGGTGCGGGAGATCATCGCCGACTGGGAGTCGGTGCGGGAGACGGCCAGCCGGTCCCCGTCGAGGGCGACGGCGACCGCCGTGATACCGGGCCGGCCACCCGTTTCGTCGACCGTCACCGGGACGGCGAGCCTGTTCTGGAGCCAGCCGGCGAACAGCTGGGCGCTCGGATCGGCCCGGCCGGCGGTGATGACGGCTGAGTCCGGCCGCTCGCTGACCACCGCGTCGAAGGCGGCAGCGAGCAGGGTGCGCCAGGGCGACAGCCTGGTCCAGGACAGGTCCGTGTCGCCGGGGGCGAAGTCCGCGGCCCGCTGGAACAGCGCCGACAGCGGGTCCGGGCTGGCAGTGACGTCGGTGACCCGCCGGTCGGCGAATACGCCGAGCGGGTCGTAGGCGATCCGGGTCGGCGGCTCGTCGTGCCACCAGGTGACCACCGGGGCGTCCGGTGCGAGCAGGGGAAGCACGACCGATTCCGCGTGCAGCGCCAACCGGCCGGACATCCGCATCACGACCGCCTCGCCCGGGCCGAGCCGACCGCCGATCGAGACCTCGGCGTCGAGCCGGGGATGCGGCACGTCGACCTGCCGGCGGACGACGATCAGTAGCCGGCACGGATGGGCGGAGGCCGCCAGCGTCGCCGCGCCCTCGGCGGCGCTGACGTGCTTTTCGTCAACGACGACGACGAGGGTCAGCGCCAAGCCGAAGGCCAGGGCTCCGGCCGCCCGTCGTTCGGCGGAGAGGGCCTTGACCACCTCAGAACCGGTGGTGTCCCACAATGTGGTCACGAGGGGCTCCTAATCCATGGTCATGGCCGCCGCCACCGGCGACCGTCGTGGGCGAGCATCTCGTCGGCGGCCGCCGGGCCCCAGGTGCCGGCCCGGTAGCGGTGCGGGGTGGTGCCCGCCCAGTGCCGCTCCAGCGGATCGACGATCCGCCAGGACTCCTCGACCTCCGCGTTGTTCGGGAACAGCGTCGCGTCGCCGAGCAGCACGTCGAGGATCAGCCGTTCGTAGGCCTCCGGCAGCGCCTCGGTGAACGCCTCACCGAACAGGAAGTCCATCGCGACGTCCCGGACCTCCATCGCCGAGCCGGGGACCTTGGAGCCGAACTTGAGCGTGACCCCCTCGTCGGGCTGCACCCGAATGACCAGTTGGTTGTTGCCGAGCTCGGTGGTGGCGGTCTCGTCGAACGGCAGGTGCGGCGCCTTCTTGAAGAAGATGGCGATCTCGGTGACCCGCCGTGGCAGCCGCTTGCCAGTCCGCAGGTAGAACGGCACCCCGGCCCACCGGCGCGTCTCGATGCCGAAGCGCACCGCCGAGAAGGTCTCCGTCCGCGACTGCGCGGGGATGTCCTGTTCGTCGAGGTAGCCCGGGACCCGCTCCCCGGCGAGCCAGCCCTGCTCGTACTGCCCCCGTACCGCGTAGCGGGTGAGGTCCGTAGGCAACGATACCGCGCGGAGCACCTTCAGCTTCTCGGTGCGGATGGTCTCCGCGCCGAAGCTGACCGGCTCCTCCATCGCGGTCAGGGCGAGCAGCTGCAACAGGTGGTTCTGGAGCACGTCCCGGGCGGCGCCCGTCTCGTCGTAGAAGCCGGCCCGGGTGCCGATCCCGACGTCCTCGGCCATGGTGATCTGCACCGAGTCGACGAACTGGGAGTTCCAGATCGGTTCGAACAGCGTGTTGGCGAAGCGCAGCGCGAAGAGGTTCTGGACCGTCTCCTTGCCCAGGTAGTGGTCGATGCGGAACACCCCGGACGGGGTGAAGACGTCGTCGACGAGCGCGTTGAGCTGCCGGGCCGACTCCAGGTCGTGACCGAACGGTTTCTCGACGACGACCCGGCGCCAGCCGCCCGAACCAGCGGCCGAGGAGAGCCCGGTGCGCTGCATCTGCTTGAGCACGACCGGGAAGGCCAACGGCGGGATCGACAGGTAGAACGCCGCGTTGCCACGGATACCGTGGGAGTGCTCCAGGCTCTCCAGCGCCCGGGCGAGCCGGTCGAACGCGGCGTCGTCGTCGAAGGACCCCGGCAGGAACCGCACGGAGCCCGCCAGCCGGTCCCAGACCTCTGCACGGAAGGGGGTGCGGGCGCCCTTCTCGGCGGCCTGCCGGGCGAACTCGGCGAAGTCCTCGTCGGGCCAGTCCCGGCGGGCGAACCCGAGCAGGACGAAACCCGGCGGCAGCAGGCCGCGGTGGGCCAGGTCGTAGACGGCGGGGATCAGCTTCTTGCGGGCCAGGTCGCCGGTAGCGCCGAACACCACCAGGGCGCTCGCGTCCGGCAGGCGCGGCAGTCTGCGGTCACGTGGGTCCCGCAGCGGGTTGGTACTCACCGTGGGCGCCACCCGTTCCCCCTTCGTTCTGCTTGTGGTCTCTCCGAGGTTGTTTCACCGGGGACCGTCGGGTGTCCATGAACGACGCTGAGACGATCATCACGGCCGTGGCGACCGCCACGGCCACGGCCGGCGCCAGGCCTTACGCGGACGAACCGGGTGAGCCCAGGTGCGCCGCGATGGTGTCCAGCAGCTGGGTCCACGAGTCCTCGAACTTCTGTACGCCCTGGCTCTCCAGGGTCTCGATCACGTCGTCGAGATCGATTCCGACGGCCGTGAGCTGGGCGAACACCTCGTGGGCCTCCTCGTAGCGGGGGCGGATCGTCTCGCCCGTCACCGACCCGTGGTCGGCGAACGCCTCCAGGGTTGCCTCCGGCATCGTGTTGACGGTTCCGGGCGCGATCAGCTCGGTGACGTAGATCGTGTCCGGCAGGGATGGGTCCTTGGTGGACGTCGACGCCCACAATGGGCGTTGGGGCTTCGCGCCCGCCGCGGCCAGGGCCGCCCAGCGGGGAGTGGCGAACGCCTTCTCGTACCGCTCGAAGGCCAGCCGGGCGTTGGCGACGGCGGCCCGGCCGCGCAGCGCCTTCGCCTCCGGAGTGCCAATCTTCTCCAGCCGCTGGTCGACCTCGGTGTCCACCCGGCTGACGAAGAACGACGCGACCGAGGCCAGGTCGGTGATGGCGCGCCCCGCGGCCAGGGCCTTCTCCAGACCGGTCATGAACGCGTCGATCACGGCGTCGTACCGGTCGAGTCCGAAGATCAGCGTCACGTTCACGCTGATGCCCTGGGCGAGCGTCTCGGTGATCGCCGAGAGGCCGGCCCGGGTGGCGGGAATCTTGATGAACAGGTTCGGCCGGTCGACCAGCCACCACAGGGCACGCGCCTCGGCGAGCGTGCGCTCGGCCTCGTGGGCGAGCCGGGGATCGACCTCCAGGGACACCCGGCCGTCGACGCCGCCGCTGGCGTCGTAGACGCCGCGCAGCACGTCGCAGGCGTCGCGCACGTCGGCGGCCGTGATGGCCCGGACGGCCTCGCCGACGTCCACACCGCGGATCGCCAGGTCGTGCAGCTGCTCGTCGTACAGGTCGCTCGAACTGATCGCCTTCTGGAAGCTCGAACTGATCGCCTTCTGGAAGATGGTCGGGTTGCTCGTCACGCCGACGACGCTGCGGTTCTCGACCAGGTGGGCGAGGTTGCCGGTGCGTAGGCGGTCCCGGCTGATGTCGTCCAGCCAGACCGCCACTCCGGCGGCTGAGAGCTCGGACAGGGGATTGCTCATCGGGCTGACTTCCTCTCCGCGGGCGGTGGCGTCCTCACCATGTCTCCAAGCTGTCCTCCGATGGGCGCACCCCCTTCAGGGCACTACCCTCTGGGGCCGGCTCCATCCCAGGCTGTTTCCAGTCTGATCCCAGTCTGCGGATCCCCGTGACAGTCGGGTGGCGGTTGGGAGAACAACGCGCACGACGAGTGGAATCCCGGTCCCTGTGGTTCATGCCCGATGCCCGCCGTCCATGCGTCATACCCACCGTCGCTGTCCGATGCCCCACGCCAGTACATGTCGGTCGCCGCCGCCCGGGGGGCCGCGTGGCGCGGTTGTGAGATGAGGACGCAGGGCGGCGGCGGGGGTCCGGGCGCGGTCGACGCGCGTACGCAGCGCCGCGGCGGCTAGACTCCGACACGTCGTAGAACACCGCCCGCTCCGACTTTCGGGGCACCGTCCCGCGTGGGTCGCCCGTCGATCCCGCCGATCGCGAGGTCGCTCTGTCTACCGAGGCCGTCCTTCGTCGCCGGCATGTCCCCGCCCGCGGACCGGGGCGGGCGGGCGCCTCCAAGCCAACGACCGCACCGGCGCCGGCGCTCGAGCCGCCCGGTGTTCCCGCACCGGCGCCGGGGGTTGGCGGCCCGCCCGCCCC
>NZ_CDWRCL010000005.1:42020-45601 GCF_977927575.1 Frankia sp. CcCS3 | reverse complement strand
TTCGGCTACCGCAACCCCGAAAACCAGCGGCTACGAACACGCTGCGCAACCACCCGCCGAGCCCGCAGATGCCTCAAACCCGCTTAACTTCGAAGAGCCCGTAAACCAGACCCGCCGCGGGAAGGGTAACGCGTTGGCCTGTGGATTCGCGGCGGCCACCGGCTCCATCATCGTCATGCTCGACGCGGACGGCTCCGCCGATCCCGGTGAGATCGACGCCTATCGTGTCCGCGCTTGTCCTCGGCGCAGACTTCGCGAAGGGCTCCCGCTTCTGCGCTGGCGGTGGGAGCAGCGACATCACCCAGCTGCGCCGCCTGGGCAACCGGGTATTCAACGGCCTGGTCAACCTGCTGATCGGCAGTCGCTACACCGACCTATGCTACGGCTACAACGCCTTCTGGCGGCATTGCCTGCCAGTGCTGGAGATGGAGCCCGGCCGCACCGACTCGGTGAAGCGATGGGGTGATGGGTTCGAAGTCGAGACCCTCATCAACATGCGGGTCGCGCTCGCCGGCATGCGCGTAGTCGAGGTGCCCAGCTACGAGCACTACCGGATCCATGGCGCCAGCAACCTCAACGCGCTCTCCGACGGCACCCGGGTGCTGCGCACCATCCTGGTCGAGGCCCGTGGCAAGGCCCGGATCCGGCCACGTGCCACCGTCCCGCCGCACCCACTGCTCGACATCCCCGAGCAGAAGCATGCGCCGACCACCCCACTCGGCCTGAGCACCCCGGCCGGCCCCGCCGCCTCGATCACCACCTCCACGACGCGGCTGGAGAACGCGTGACCCACGATGTGACCAGCAGCATTCCAGGCCTGGGGCAGTTCGGCGTCCTCGGCTCCGGTAGTCGCACCGGAACCGGACCCCACGCCGCGCATCTTCCCGGGTCGCGGTCTGCTGACGACCGACCGAGCGCGTCCGTGGTCGTGTGCTGCTACACCGAGGCCCGTTGGGACGACCTCTGCGCGGCCGTCGCCAGCGCCCACGACCAACTCGGGGTACACGACGAGCTTGTCCTCGTCGTTGACAACAACGAGGCCCTGCTGCGACGTGCCGTCAGCGCCATGCCGGATGTCACCGTGGTGGCGAGCACGGGCCCACGCGGCCTGTCCGGCGCACGCAACACCGGCATCGCGGCCACCACAGGCGACATCGTCGTCTTCCTCGATGACGATGCCAGGGCGGAACCGAGCTGGCTCGAGCGCATGCTTGCCCCGTATGCCGATTCCCGTGTCATGGGAGTCGGTGGTGCCGCCCGTCCGGCCTGGCCCACCACCCGGCCCACATGGTTCCCGCCCGAGTTCGACTGGGTCGTCGGATGCAGCTACGAGGGTCTGCCCACCTCACGGGCGCCCGTCCGCAACCCGATCGGCGCATCCATGTCCTTTCGGCGCTCGGCCTTCGATGCGGTCGGCGACTTCACGCACGGCATCGGCCGCACAGGCACGGACCCGATGGGCTGCGAGGAGACGGAGTTCGGGATTCGGCTGCGCCAGTCCGATCCGAAGGCGGTCGTTCTCTACGAGCCCGCATCGGTGGTCGCCCATCGGGTGACCACCGAACGAACAACCTTCACCTACTTCCGGCGACGCTGCTATGCCGAGGGACTGTCCAAGGCGCGGGTTGCCGGGCTCGTCGGCCAGGAATCAGCCCTGGAGGCGGAGCGGACGTATGTGAGTCGGACCCTTCCCCGGGCTGTCTGGCGTGATCTGTCCAGCGCCGGTCACCGCTCGCGCGCAGCGGCGATCGTCTTCGGAGTGGCCGCGACATCCTGCGGCTACCTACGCGGGCGACTCGGACGCCGAGCAGGCTAAGCACGATGAGGGCCGGCCCGGGAACGTACCCGAGCGAGGACCCGCGCGGTGTGGGTGACGGAGAGCAGGTCTCGGCTCCCCGTCACCCACACCCGGCACGCCTCGTCACGTAGGTCACCCACCCGGCGGCAACCGCTCCCGCCAAACCCCCTGTGCCACCACTGCGGCCATCGTTGTGCCAGACGTCTCAGAGCAGGTTCGCCGGCGCCCGGTAGATCTTGATCCAGTCGACGAACATCGTGACCGTTGGCGGCGTCTGTGCGTTCCTGCACGGGACCACCTGAAAACAGCCTCGATCATGCTGAAGCGTCATATGCATCGGCTTTACCGGGATCATATTGCGTTCGCGCGCATTCGTCGGCCGCCTGACCGTCCAGGTTGGCTTACCGTCCAGATAATATACGATACGATTCGGCAACCATTCCACCCCGACTGTGTGCCACTGGGTAAAATCAGCGTACACTTTTTTTCCAACTGCCGATTATCGCTGCCGAAATGAAGGAAGTTACTGCCGACCTGACGCTGCGGGTCCGGGACCTCAATGACGTCGATCTCCCCGTCGACCGGCCACTTCTCAGACTGCGGCCAGAGCAGTACCACCGCCGAGTACCCGGACCCCCGCTCCACGCGAATCCGCGCCTCCCACCGCCCGTACCGCAGGTTGATGCGGCTGGCGACACCGCCGGAAACGTCACGCCCAGCCGCATCGATCCATCCGGTGAGCCGCAGCGTGCCGTTCGCCACCGAGACGTTGGCCGGTGACCTGGGCATCAGCGGGACCTGCGGCGAGTCGTAGATCGTCCACCGGTTCGGGTCGAGCGTGTTCCCGTTGAAGGAGTCGGCGTAGACCGGCGTTCCCCAGACCGGATTCGGCGCCCATGTCGACGTCGAACCCGGCGGATCACTGACAGCCGACGGCGCGGACGGGGACGGGGACGGGGACGCCGGCAGGGTGGAGGCCCCCGACGACGCAGGCTGCTTGTCGGACGGATCCGACGACATCCCCGGCTGCGGGGTCGACGAGGCTGACGTCGGCCCACCGGGCAAGGCCGACCCCCCATCCTCGCCATCGGACGTCCAAGCCGGTCCGCAGGCGGCCACCAGCACCAACAAAACTATCAAAAGTCGACGGTCGGGCCGCCGAACGGTCTTTCGCATGACAACCCCCGCCGCAGATCGCTCCACCGTGCTCCCCAGACAGCGACGGCGACGGCACCGGCACGAGTAACAGGACCGTAGCCATTGTCCGTCGCACACGGTTCCTCGTGGACACGGATTGCCAACTCCGAAGACGCGGTCTGCCCGGCACCCAGCATGCCATCCGGACATCGGCCGTGGCTATCCGAGGAGATTTTAATTTTAACGTCGACGCCAGGCGCATCAAACCTAGACCGGCCGTTAGAATAACGGACCCGCGGGTCCGCGGCACGCCAAGCATGAACAGGTGCCCGCCACGCAGGGAGGGCCGGTCGGGGCTGCGAAGCCAGATGAGCAAACTATACGCGAGGACGGCGAGACGGAAGCACCGGCAGCTGTTCTGGCCGGCCTGGTTGCGGTTCGGTCCGCCTGATGCATCCCTGACCACACATTGAGGTTGGCGACCGTGCCCGTGTTGTGCGACCGGCTACGGTCCGGGACGGATACGGCGCAGTACGCTCCCTTTTAGTACGCACCCTCGCGGCGCAGGACCGCGAACACGGTACGCCAGAGGATGTAGAAGTCGAGGGGCAGCGACCAGTTCTGCACGTACCGCAGATCCAAGCGC
>NZ_CDWRCL010000005.1:0-41742 GCF_977927575.1 Frankia sp. CcCS3 | reverse complement strand
TGGCCGACCCGGGTCTGCTTGAAGATGGCCGGCCCCCGACTGGTCAGGCGCACCGCCAGCGCCAGGGCCAGGAACAACGGCGCGCACAGCAGGAGAACCCCCGCGGCCACACTGCGGTCGAACAGGCCCTTCATGGCCCGCCGCGCGCCGGTGAGCTCCGGCTCCTCGATGTGCAGCAGCGGCAGCCCGGCCACCGGACGGATCGAGATCCGCGGCCCGGTCACGTCGGTCAGCGCCGAGGAGACCAGCACGTCGACGTCGCTGCCCTCCAGCGTCCACAGCACCCGGCGCAGCGTCTCGCCGTCCATCTGCGGACTGATCGCGACCGTGGTGGCGTGCGTGGCCGTGATGGCAGTGTGCAGGGTCTCCGACGTCCCGACGATCGGCACCCCCAACAGGTCGAACCCCCCGCGTTCCGGGGAGTCGTGGCTGTGCCGGCCGGGCGAGCGGTCGAGCACGACACCGACGACCGACCAGCCCGACGTCGGATCCCGCTGGGCCAGCCGGACCAACGCCGCCGCGGAGTCTCCCGCCCCGACCACCAGCACCCGGTGCAGGCAGCGGCCCGCCCGGCGCATCCGGTGCAGGTAGCCGCGCGCGGCGGCGCGGCCGGCCACGGTCAGCAGCAGCGCCGCCGGGAAGGCGATCAGCACGTAGGCACGCGCGAGCTCGGCCTTGGTCGCATAGGACAGGACGGCCACCACCGCGGTGAGCTGCGCGGCGGCGTTGAGGACCCGGCGGAACTCCTCCGAGCCACTGCCGAGGAACCGGCTCTCGTACGCCCGGCTCAGGTACATCGACAACACCCATGCGACGGGCAGCAGGATCGACATGGCGACATACGGCGTCGCGGAGACCGGCTTCAGGTCGAACTCGACCAGTCCGCCGAACCGGACCAGGTAGGCCACTCCCGCCGCGACCACGCAGGCGGCCGCGTCGGAGCCCACGAGCAGCCAGCCGTACGGCCGTTCCCAGCGAACCTTCGCCCGGTAGCCGACGGCACCGTCGGACGCTCGGTCCGCGCCGGGGTCCGCGCCCACCTCGTAGCGGTCGTACCAGGCGGGCCCATCGGCCCCGTCGAGCGGTTTCGGGATGGCATCCGTGCCCGGCCCCGCGGCCAACCCCACCTGTGCATGGCTGAAGACAGTGCCCGTCACCTGGCAGACCCCCCACGGCCGCAACATCTTCGGACCGACGACGGGGAGAACACTGGTTGGCGCCGACAACGCGTGTCACCTGTGTATCGACGCGCCCCGGCCTGGTGCCGAGCCCCCGAACCCGCCGCACCACCGACCATCCGGACCCCCCATCCGACCGGCACTGCACGTACGCGCGTAACTCTAACGTGCCGAGATGGGAGGATCCACGGCGTCAACCCCCGATGACTCATACGCGTAACAAAAATCGCAACTAGGCGTCCAGCGACACCACGGTCAAGCAACACCGGACAGGTACGCCCGTAGCAGCCGCTCGGCCTCGTCGATCGCGGCGAGCTCGACGTACTCGTCCCGGGTATGGGCCAGGTTGGGATCGCCCGGCCCGTAGTTGAGCGCCGGGATTCCGAGCTCGGCGAAGCGCGCCACGTCCGTCCAGCCGTACTTCGCCACCGGCACTCGACCGGTGGCGGCGACGAACGCCGCCGCGGGCGGGGCGGCGAGCCCGGGCAGCGCCCCGCCAGCGAGATCGGTGACCTCGACGTCGTAGCCCCCCAACACCTCGCGGACATGCGCCACCGCCTCGTCGGGGCCGCGGTCCGGGGCGAACCGGAAGTTTACCGTGACCTGGCACCGGTCGGGGATCACGTTGCCCGCTACCCCACCGTCGATCCGCACCGCGCAGAGCCCCTCGCGGTAAGTGCAGCCGTCCAGCGTCACCGTCCGCGCCCGGTAGCCGGCGAGGCGGCGGAGCAGATCGCCGGCCTTGTGGATGGCGTTGTCCCCGAGCCACGACCGGGCCGAGTGCGCCCGGGTGCCGGGGAGCGTCACGACCACCCGCAGGGTGCCCTGGCAACCCGCCTCGATCTCGCCGGAGGTCGGTTCCATCAGGATGGCCAGATCCGCCGCCAGCCAGTCCCGGTGCCAGGCAGCGAGCCGGCGCAGCCCGTTGCGGGCCACCTCGACCTCCTCGTGGTCATAGCAGACCCAGGTAACGTCGTGACTCATCGCGCCGGGCGTGGCGACCGGGAGCGTGCCCGCGAGCCGCAGCGCGACCGCGACCCCTGCCTTCATGTCCGAGGTCCCGCAGCCGTAGAGCCGCCCGCCCACCACACGCGAGGGCAGGTTGCCCGCCAGCGGAACGGTGTCCAGATGGCCGGCGAGCAGGATCCGGCCGGGCAACCCCAGCTCGGTCCTGGCCACCACGGCGTCACCGTCCCGGTCGACCCGCAGCCCGTCCACCGCGGTGAGCGCCTTCTCCACCGCATCCGCGAGGGCGGCCTCGTCCCCACTTACCGAGGGCACGTCGACCAGCGCCCGGGTCAGCTCGCCGACGGGCGCCGTGAGGTCGAGGCTCATGCCGTCACCCTACGGCCACCGGGCCAGCGGATCGTTAACCGGCGACAGGACGCCAGCCAGCAATAAGATCGCTAACCGGTGACAGGATCGTTAGCCGGCGACGCCGTGCTCCCGCAGGATGTCGTTCAGCGCCAGCTTGTCGTGGATCTCGCCCTCGGCGAGCGTCCGCAGCACCAGGATGCAGGGCATCGCGAACTCCCCGCCCGGGAACGACTTCACCCGGTTGGAACCGACCGCGACCGCCCGCTCCGGGATCTCCCCGCGCGGGTATTCCGCGCCGGTCGTGGCGTCGAAGACATGGGTGGAGGCGGTCAGGATCGCCCCGGCGCCGAGCTTGGCCCCGCGGCGCACCCGCGCGCCGTCCACCACCATGCAGCGACTGCCGACGAAGGCGTCGTCCTCGACGACGACGGGGACCGCGTTCGGCGGCTCCAGAACCCCGCCGAGCCCGGCCCCACCGGACAGGTGCACGTTGCGGCCGACCTGGGCGCAGGACCCGACCGTGGCCCAGGTGTCGACGAGGGTGCCGGCACCGACGTAGCCGCCGATGTTGGTGTAGCTCGGCATGAGGACGGCCCCGGGCTCGACGTGCGCGCCCCAGCGCACGATCGCGCCCGGTACCACCCGCACGCCGTCGAATCGGGTCTTGAGCGGCACCCGGTCATGGAAGCGGAAGTCACCCGCGGACGACTCGACCATGGCGAGAACCTTGAAGGACAGCAGGATCGCCCGCTTGGCCCGCTCGTCAACGGCGACCGAGCCGCCCGCGGTGACCGTGGCGACCCGGGCCACGCCCGCATCGATGGCGTCGACGGCGGCCACCACGATCTTGCGGGCGTCGGCGTCGTCAGTGTTCAGCTCCGCCCGCCGTTCCCACAGTTCGTCGACGGCGGGATCGATCGGAGAGTCGAGGGATGTGTTCGAGGCGCTCACAAGCCCGACCCTACGAGGTGGCCCCGGCCTCGCGAGGTAGCGGGGCCACGGATCCGGGCCGGGTGCTAACGGATGTCCGGCTCGGCGCCCCCATAGCTACCCTGAGCGATCGGCTGACCGTAGTCGGGCCGAGCGCCGTAGTCAGGCCGAGCGCCGTAGTCGGGCTGCCCCGTGGCGGCGACCGGCGACAGCATCGTCATCCGTTCGGGAACGGTCGCCACCTGCGAGTCCGCAGCGGTCAGGGCGATCCGGACGTGATACCGGCCATCCTCCCCGTAAAACGTCCCGGGCGCGACGAGTATCCCGACCTCGGCCAGCGCGTCCACCGTGGCCCAGGCGTCCTCACCCCGGGTTGCCCACAGGTAGAGGCCGGCCTCGCTGTGATCGATGGTGAATCCCGCGACCGCGAGTGCCGCCGCGAGGACGGCCCGCCGGTTGGCGTAGCGCGCCCGCTGATCCGCCACATGCATGTCGTCGGCGTACGCGGCCGCCATGGCGGCCTGCACGGGCGTCGGCATCATGAAGCCGGCGTGCTTGCGGACCGCGAGGAGGCCCTCGACCAGGGCCGAGTCACCGGTGACGAACCCGGCCCGGTAGCCCGCGAGGTTGGACCGCTTCGACAGCGAATGCACTGCCAGCAGTCCCTCGTGGGAGCCGCCGCACACGTCGGGGTGCAGCACCGAGACGGGCCGGCTCTCCCAGCCCAGCTCGATGTAGCACTCGTCGCTGGCGACGATCACACCGCGCTCCCGCGCCCAGGTGACCACGGCGCGCATCTCGGCGACCGTGAGCACCCGCCCGGTCGGGTTCCCCGGCGAGTTCAACCAGATCAGGGTCACCCCGTCGGCCGGGCCCACCACCGGTTCGCAGCGGGCGAGCAGCGCGCCGACCTCGTAGGTCGGATAGGCCGGAGTCGGCACCCACACCCGGTCACCAGGTTCGAGCCCGAGCTGACCGGGGAGCTGAGCCACCAGTTCCTTCGTCCCGAGCACGGGCAGCACCGCGCCCGGGTCGACGAGCACGCCGAGCCGGCGGGCCAGCCAGCCGGCCGCCGCCTCGCGCAGTTCCGGGGTACCCGCGGTCAGCGGGTACCCCGGAGCGTCAGCGGAGCCGGCCAGCGCCTGCTGCACGACGGCCGGCGCGGCGTCGACCGGAGTACCCACCGAGAGGTCGACCAACCCGTAGGGATGCAGCCGGGCCTTCTCCTTGAAGGAGACCAGCTGGTCCCACGGGAAGTCGGGCAGCCGCACCCGGGACCGGGCCGGTGACCGCGGGACTCCGGAGATGTTGCCGGGTCTCCCAGGGCCGCTCAGGACTCGCCCTGAGGAGCCAGCGCGGCGACCGTCGGCGGGTCGAAGTCCAAGGCGCCGACCTTCGATGCGCCGCCAGGCGACCCGAGCTCCTCAAAGAAGTTCGCGTTGGTGTCGGTGTACCCCTTCCACTGATCGGGAACGTCGTCCTCGTAGTAGATGGCCTCCACCGGGCAGACCGGCTCACAGGCACCACAGTCGACGCACTCGTCAGGCTGGATGTAGAGCATCCGTCCGCCTTCGTAGATGCAGTCGACCGGGCACTCCTCGATGCAGGCCCTGTCCTTGACATCGACGCAGGGCTCTGCGATGACGTAGGTCACCGGTTTTTCCTCCTCCGGCTCACGGGCGACTGAGTCCTTAGTATCGACCTGGACAGTTCCGTGTCGACAACAAGGGCGTGCGCTGGTGGTGTATGTCGTCCGCATCACTCCGGCCGATGTCGGCGCGCGAGTTATGCTCCGCCACCGCATCCCCGGACCGGTATCCCTCAGTGATGTTCTCGGAACGTTGCGGTCATGGTCATCGGGTGTGCTCACGGTTGTCACTGCCGAGGGCACACCCGTCCAGGTTACCGAGGATGCCGTCGTAGCGGCACGCGTCATCCCACCCCGCCCACCGACACGACGTACGCGGAATGTCCCGGGTGCGACGGCTCTCACGGAGATTGTCCCGAATACGACTACCCCGAAGGCGACTATCGCGGAGGCGACTGTCCTGGGGACGACCGTCCCGGACCCGCCCGATCCAGAGGCGCCCGATTCGAAGGTGCCCGGCCTGAAGGCGGCTGCCCCACCAGGAGCGGCTGCCCCGGAGGCGGCTGCCCCCGGCGTGAACGCTCCGAGCGAGCTCTCGTGAGCACCCGCAGCCGCGGCAGGTTCGCCGAGGTCGTGCGCCGCGAGCCGATCGACCTGGCGGTCGCCTGCCATCTGCTCACCGCCGAGGTCGACCCGGCAGCCGACACCCCCAACGCCACCGCCACCCTGAACGCCCTCGACACACTCGCCGCGCAGGCCCGTCCACTGCTCGCCGCGCGGACGACCTCGAGCCGACGGTCCCGGTTCCCCCGGGCCGACCACGGTACGCCGATGGCACGCCAGACCGGCGCACCGGGGCAGGCACCACCCGGGCAGGCACAGCCCGGGCAGGCACAGCCGGGATCCGGATCCGAGGCGGCGGGGCGCTTGGAGGGGGTCGGCCCGGGAGCGGGGGATTTCGACCCGAGGATCGCCGCCGAGACGCTGCACGAGTCCCTGGGGCTCGCCGCCGGCTTCGCCGGGGCCGAGGACGACTACACCGACCTCCGCTCCTCGCTGCTCCCCGATGTGCTGCGCCGGCGGCGCGGCCTGCCGATCCTGCTCTCCGTCGTCTGGCTCGAGGTGGCCGCCCGGCTCGGGGTCCCCGCCTATCCCGTCGGGCTTCCGGGGCACGTCGTGGTCGCGGTGGGTTCCCCCCAGGACCACGTGCTCGTCGATCCGTTCGCCGCCGGCCGGCTACTGACGGTGCACGACGCCGCAGAAAAGGTACGCGCGGCCGGGTTCGCCTTCACCCGTGCCCACCTCGCTCCGATGAGCGCGCAGGATGTGCTCACCCGGATCCTCGGCAACATCCGGGTCCTCGGGGCGCGCTCGGACGCGCCGCACATGCGGCTGTGGGCCGTCGAGCTGTCCCTGCTGCTCCCCCACCACCCGGCGAGCCTGCGCCGGGAGCGCGGCGAGCTCCGCGTCCGGTTGGGCGACTTTCTCGGCGGGGCCACCGATCTGGCCGCGTTCGCCAACACGGTGGCCGCGGTCGAGCCGGCCGCCGCGGCGGCCGCCCGCCAAGCCGCCGCCGCGGCCCGCGCCCGGCTCAACTAGCCCCGGAGACCGCCCGCTCGCCTCGGGAATCGCCCGTTAGCTTCGGGAACCGTCTGTTTCCCTCCGCGCCTCTGTTCCTCCCGTATCCGCACCCACCGGGTCGAGGTAGCGCCCGTCGTAGAAGACGAGCGGTCCGACATCGTCCCGCGGCTGGGCGAACGAGACGACCTCACCGAGGACGAGGGTGTGATCCCCCCCGGGATGGGTCGTGACTGTCCGGCACTCGAAGACCGACAGCGCGCCGTCGAACAGGACCACTCCGGTCTCTGGCCCGATCGAGTGCTCCCATCCCGCGAACATGTCGCCGGGCTGGTCATACGCGCGTTTCGCAAAGTAGCGCGACGTCTCGGCCATGTCCTCGGCAAGCACCGAGACTCCCCACACCCCCGAGGCCATGAGCGGACCGTGGAAGCGGGCGTCCCGGCGGATGCTGGCGAGCACCAGCAGCGGGTCGAGGGAGACCGAGACGAACGAGTTCGCCGTCATGCCGAGATGGCGACCGTCGGCGACGGTCGTGAGGACCGTCACTCCGGTAGCGAACCTGCCGACCGCCCTGCGGAAGTCCGCCGTCCGCAGCGTCGGCCGGTCGGCCTGGAGGGTCTGAGAGGTCTGGGAGGCGGGCGCGCCGGCCCGGTTCTCTCCACGGTGCGCAGGGCTGCCCACCCGACCACGCTACCCGCTCCGCTCACCGCGTGGGCTCACCACGTGGGCGACAGTCCCCAAGGGCCGGTGACATCTCCCACATCACAAGAGCCGGTGACATCTCCCAGGGCGAGACGGACGACCGGGTGACCGGACGGCCGGGTGACCGGACCGGTGCTCAGCGACCGGGAGGAAGCACCGCGAGCCCCCGCCGTGCCCCGGCGAGGACGATGACCGCGATCGGGCTCAGTGCCTCGAGCAACAGGAACGCGTACCCGAATCCGCTCGCCCGCAACAACAGGTCCCCCTCGGGGCGGGAACTGGCGAACAGCAGCACGACGACGGCCCAGCCGATGAGCACGGTCGTGGGTCCCAGCCGGGTGCCCGTCAGCCACCGCACCAGCAGCGCGGCACCCCCGTTGCCCACCAGCGCGACCAGTACGCCGAGCGACAGCAGCATCCCCCCCGGCCGCGGACCGGCGGGAACGAGGAAGACGCCGTAGAGACCCAGCCCGACCCCCAGCAATACCCCCAGTGTGTAGGAGGCGGTCAGAAAGGCCCTGCCGGGTTGCGGGTCCGGGGACGGTTGCAACGACGGCCGCGCCGGCTGTCGGGACAACCGGGTTGAGGGCGGCGTCCGGCGGGGACCGGCGCTGGGACGGGGCATTCTCCGACAGTAGGACATCGTCCGCCGGGCCCGCCCGGTCCTCAGGCGGTCACCAGCTCGGCGGGTACGACGATCACGTCCACCAACGCGCCCCGCCGCCACACCGTGAGTTCCACTGGCCGGCCGATCGTGCCCTCGGTCAGCAGTCGCTGGAGATCACCCGGGGTGACGACGGGCGTCCCGGCCACCGACAGGACGAGATCCCCGGTGAACAGCCCGGCGATCCCGGCCGGGCTGCCGACAACCACCTCGGCCAGCCAGACACCGTGGCGCTGCCCGATCCGCTCGGCCACGGCGGGCGGCAGCGGAACACCCGCCCCCGCGACCCCCAGGTACGCCCGGCGGACCCGGCCGTCGCGCATCAACGCGGCGAGGATCTTCCTCGTCGTGTCGTTCACCGGGACGGCCAGCCCCAGGCCGACACCGGCGACGGCGGTGTTCACCCCCACCACCCGGGCGTCGGCCGTGACCAGCGCCCCGCCGGAGTTACCCGGGTTGAGGGCCACGTCGGTCTGGATCACCTCGTCGACCACCCGCACGGCCGAGCCCGAACGGGTCGGCAACGACCGGCCGAGGGCGCTGACGACCCCGGCGGTCACGCTGCCGGTGAGCCCCAGCGGGTTGCCGACAGCCACGACGAGCTGGCCGACCCGCAGACCCGCGGCGTCCCCGAGGACAGCAGCCGGCGGGGTCGTGCCCCGGGCCCGCAGCACGGCCAGGTCCGAGAGCGGATCGGCACCCACCAGGTCGACCTCGCGCTCGGTGCCGTCCGCGAACTGCGCCAGCCCGACCGACGCTCCGGAGGTGGCCCGATGCCCCTCGACGACGTGCGCGGAGGTCAGCAGGAACCCGTCGTCGGTGAACACCACCCCGGAACCGGCCCCCGCGCCGCGCCGGGTACGCACCCGTAGGCTCGCCACCGACGGGGTCAGCGCCGCGGCCACCCGGGTCACGACCGCGGAATAGGCGTCCAGCGGCTCGACCGGCGGGGAACCGCCGGGCCGCGCCGGGTCGGGTCCGTCTCCCCTGGCACGTCTGGTCCGCATCCGACCTCCTCGGCCGACGCCACACTTACATTGATTACAGCGTTACGAACACGGGGCCGTCCAGAACATTCCCACCGAGGTGCCTGTGCCACCGCGGCCGGCGGGCGGGCGAGCGGGCCAGGTCGTCAGCGGGCCGGGGCGTTGGAGTCGATCAGGGCTCACACACGAGACCGGCGAACAGGTCCCGCTCCCGCCCGCCCGGACCGTCCCCCGGCCCCCGGGCGCCCTCGGCCAGCACGAAGTGCTCGACACTCCAGGCTCGCTGACCGATGCCATCGGCGAGCGCGAAAAAGAACCCGTCGACGCTCATCTGTGTCCGGTGCGACCGCATGGCGGCGATCTTCGCCTCGAAGAAGTGGGGAGCGGAGAGCTCGGTCGTAATGTCCGCATCGTCGACAAGCGTCATCCCCAGCTCGTCCACGGACTTCAGACCCGCGAACGGGCTGCTCTCAGCGGCGGAATCGCGGAAGTACTCGAAGCCCGCGACGGCGCTCGACCGCGCCAGCGCCGTCTCGTATCGCTTGGCGACCTGCCAGGCCGGACCGGCCTGCGGGGCGAAGGACGGGTCGGCGGCGTCGGTGAAGGCCCTCCGGGTGAGTTCGTGGGCCCGGATGTGATCGGGGTGCCCGTAACCACCGCGGGCGTCGTAGCTGACGAGCACCTGCGGCCGGACCTCGCGCACGATCCGCACCAGCTCCGCCGCGGCCTCGTCCAGGTCCGCCCGCCACAGACAGCGGGGATGGTCGTTGGCAGGGGTGCCGATCATCCCGCTGTCCCGCCAACGCCCGGGACCGCCAAGAAAACGCTGGTCGGTGATGCCGAGCGCGGCGCAGGCACCGGCCAGCTCGCCGATCCGGTAGCCGCCGAGCTGATCGCCCCGATCCGCCTGCAGATTGATCAGCTCGGGCACCAGTACCTCTCCCTCCTCCCCCAATGTGCACGTCACGAGGGTGACGTGGGTGTCGGGGGCGGCGGCGTACGAGGCAAGCGCGATCCCCGTCGAGATCACCTCGTCATCGGGGTGGGCGTGCACGAACATCACCCGCCGGGCGGGAAGTGGCGCAGTAGAGGGTGATGATGGGGCAGCTGTCGTCACATTGACGACCCTACGGGCGACTTTGCCGCAATCTGGGGACCGGGCTCAGGCTCGGCGGCGGGAGCGGATCTTCTCGCGTTCGGCGGCGGTCAGCGCCACCTTGCGCAGCCGCACGAAGCCCGGGGTGACCTCCACGCACTCGTCCTCGCGGCAGAATTCCAACGCCTGCTCAAGGGTGAGTACCCGGTGCGGGGTGAGCCGGACCAGCTCGTCGCCGGTGGATGAACGCATGTTGGTGAGCTTCTTTTCCTTGGTCGGGTTGACGTCCATGTCGTCCGCCCGGGAGTTCTCACCCACGATCATGCCCTCGTAGACCTCGGTCGTCGGCCCGACGAACATCGTGCCGCGTTCCTGGAGGTTGAACAGGGCGTACGCGGTCGCCACCCCGCTGCGGTCGGCGACCATGGAGCCTGTCGCCCGGGTGCGCAGCTCCCCGAACCAGGGCTCGTACCGGTCGAAGACGTGGTGCAGCAGCCCGGTACCGCGGGTCTCGGTGAGGAACTCGGTCCGGAACCCGATCAGCCCGCGGGCCGGGACCAGGTACTCCAGCCGGATCCAGCCGGTGCCGTGGTTGACCATCTGCTCGACCCGGCCCTTGCGCAGCGCGAGCAGCTGGGTCAGCGTGCCGAGGAACTCCTCGGGCGCGTCGATGGTGAGGCGCTCCACCGGCTCGTGGATCTTGCCGTCGACAATGCGGGGGACGACCTGCGGCTTGCCGACGGTCAGCTCGAAGTCCTCGCGCCGCATCAGCTCGACGAGCACGGCGAGCTGCAGCTCCCCGCGGCCCTGCACCTCCCAGGTGTCCGGCCGCTCGGTGGGCAGTACCCGGATCGACACGTTGCCGATGAGCTCGGCGTCCAGCCGGTTCTTGACCAGCCGTGCCGTCAGCTTCTTGCCGGAACGGCCGGCGAGCGGGGAGGTGTTGATGCCAATCGTCATGCTGATGGACGGTTCGTCGACGGTGATGACCGGCAGCGGCCGGGGATCATCGGCGTCGGCGAGGGTCTCCCCGATCGTGATGTCGGGGATGCCAGCGATGGCGATGATGTCGCCCGGCCCGGCCGACTCCGCCGGCACCCGCTCGAGCGCCTGCGTCATCAGCATCTCGCTGATCTTGACGCGCTGCTGGCTGCCGTCGGCCCGGCACAGCGTCGCCGGCTGACCACGCTTGATCGTGCCGTTGTGCACCCGGCACAGCGCGAGCCGGCCGAGGTACGGGGACGCGTCGAGGTTGGTGACCAGGGCCTGCAGCGGCGCGTCCGGATCGAACGACGGCGCCGGCACGGTCTCCAGCAGAAGGTCGAACAGCGGCTTGAGATCGGGTGAGTCCGGGCTCACCCCGTCGGCCGGGCGGGTGGTGGAGGCACGGCCCGCCTTCGCGTTGCAGTAGACGATCGGGAAGTCGATCTGGTCCTCGTCGGCGTCGAGGTCGAGGAAGAGCTCGTAGGTCTCGTCGACCACCTCGGCGATCCGGGCGTCCGACCGGTCCACCTTGTTGATGACGAGCACCACCGGCAGCCGCGCCGCGAGCGCCTTGCGCAGGACGAAGCGCGTCTGGGGCAGTGGGCCCTCACTCGCGTCCACGAGCAGCAGGACGCCGTCGACCATCGACAGGCCGCGCTCGACCTCACCGCCGAAGTCGGCGTGACCGGGCGTGTCGACGATGTTGATCGTGATGTCGCCGTAACGGACCGCGGTGTTCTTCGCGAGAATCGTGATGCCCTTCTCACGCTCCAGGTCCATCGAGTCCATCACGCGGTCGGTGAGCTCGGCATGCTCGCCGAACGCGCCGGACTGGCGCAGCATGGCGTCAACGAGGGTGGTCTTGCCGTGGTCGACATGGGCGATGATTGCCACGTTTCGAAGATCGGCACGAAGAGACACGGTGATGCGCTCCGGGGCGGACATGGGGTTCGCGACCCCGCAACAACGACGACGACGTCACCGCATGAAACGACGGTAACGCATGAACCGGTGACGCGAACGTTCTGGCGGGTGCCCGCCATGGTGTCGGCGCCGCGGCACGACGATCTGCCCGTCACGCGTACACCGGCAACAGTCGCACCGCCACTCATGGTACGGATGCACCCATGGTACGGATGCCACGGCTACAACGGGCTTCACCGGTCCGGGGCTTCACCGGTCCGCGACCTCCCGTCGCCGGCGTTCAGAAAAGCCGGCGTTCAGAAAAGCGATCCGGGAGTCGACAGCACGCGGCGCAACTCCGCCACCAGGGGCCCGTCGGCCGGCATCCACCGGACATCGTCCAGTTCGGCTACGCCGAGCCAGCGCAGCTCGTCATGCTCGACGGGCTGGGGCTGCCGGCGCGTCACCCGGCCGAGCCACACCCGCAGCACCCACCCGGGGCTGGACAGCCCGACCTCGCCGAGCGGCGGACCGACCTCGATCTCGACGTCGAGCTCCTCCCGGCACTCCCGGGCGAGCGCGTCGAGCTCGTGCTCGCCGGACTCGACCTTGCCGCCCGGAAACTCCCACATCCCGGCATAGGGATGCGGTTCCCGGCGCCGGGCGGCCAGCACCCGGCGATCGTCGTCGAGCAGCGCGACGGCGACGACCAGACGTCCCCTCACCACCGGGACGTCGGTGCCGTCCCGGTCCTCGGGTGTTCCACGCCGTCGTCCATGGGTAGAAGGGAGGGCATCCAAGCCCTCCACATCCGCGTTCATGGTGCCGGACTCTCCCAGAGTCCGGCCAGCCGTGGATCCGTTCCCGGCGGATCGTGTCTGATGAGCCTTTCGGGTGGCTCCACCAGGACGGCTCGCCCAGCAGCGGGACGTCGGACCGCAAGCCAGAGAATCAGAGAATCACCAGCCGGAGGGAATCGGTATGCCGAGCAGACTGGACACCACCGAAGTCGCCGAGGCGTTGGCGGCACTACCCGGCTGGATCGGCGACGCCGACCGGATCCAGTTGGAGATCATGCTGGACGGGGACGAGGCCGATGCGATCGTGGCCGAGGTCATGCAGGCAGCGGACGCGATGAACCATCATCCGGTCGTCGAGCGGGGCCCGGGAACAACGACCTTCACGGTCTGGACCCACTCGGTCGGCGGCGTCACCGAGCTGGACGTGGCCCTGGCCCGCAGGATCTCACAGATCCTGTACTCGGCCGGTGTCTCGTACTGAGCTCTCGTACCGAACAGACGTCTCGTACCGAACAGATCTGGAGATCACCAGAGGCTGGGCAGCACCCTGAAGACACCATCCGGATCAGGCGGGAACGGTACGACGATCGTCACCGCGCCGGTGTCGATCATCCCATAGAGATACGGGAAGAGCTCCCCTGGCGCGGGCGTGCCCCCCGCGGGCGCCTGGCCGGCGGGCACCCCGGCCGCCGGCGGCTCCCAGCGCAGCTCCGCGCTCAGCCGCTCCGGGTCGACGACGACCAGCAGCAGGTCCGCATGCCCGGCGTAGTACCGGTTCGCGGTGGCCACGGCCTGCTCCGGGGCGGAGAAATGGATGAACCCCTCGGATGCCAGGCTCGCCGGGCGGTACCCGCCAGCCCCGGCCGCCCACTCGGACCGGCCCGCCAGATGGCAGATCACGCCATCCCCCTCTCCTTGCCACTCATCAGTCGTTGACTGCCGAGCCACGGTCGCGGTGCCCGCATCGGCCCGGGGATACTCCCGGCGGGCCGGACGAAACCCACCCCCGCCCGGAGACCAGTGTGAAGGGCGTGCCCGCGATGCTTCAGCCCCGTTACCCGCAGGCCCCCGGGGGAGGCCGCGTACGCGGAGTCGACGCGGCGCGGGGCATCGCCCTGATCGGCATGGTCGCGACGCACGTCTATCCCGCGGTCGAGGATGACGGGGCGGCGACCCCCGCGCATCTGCTCGCCTCCGGCCGGGCCTCGGCGGCCTTCGCGGTACTCGCCGGGGTGGCGCTGGCGTTGTCGACCGGCCGGCTGCCGGCGCCACAGGCGCGCGCGTCGACTGTGGCACGAGCGGCCTGCATCGGGACGATCGGCCTCGCCCTCGGCTACACCCACTCCGGCATCGCGGTGATCCTCTGTTACTACGCGCTGATGTTCATCCTGGCCGTGCCGCTGCTGCGGGCTCCGCTCGGAGCGCTGGTCGTCGTCACGGTGCTGGCGTTCGCGGTCGTCCCGGCCGCAGGCCTCCTCAGCCGGGACCATCTGCCGTCCCCGACCCTTGACGACCCAACCTTCGGCCGGGTGTTCACCCACCCGGTGAGCCTGACCCTGGAGATGGGCTTCACCGGCTTCTATCCGGCGCTCGCCTGGCTCGGGTATCTCTGTGTGGGACTCGCGGCCGGCCGGCTGGATCTACGGTCCACGCGGGTCGCCGCCGCCCTGCTCGCGGAGGGTGGCACGATCGCCGCGGCGGCGTCGCTGGCCTCCTAGGCACTGCTCCGGCACGCCGCAGGCATGGCCGCACTCGAATCCGTCGATCCCGTCGAGGTCGCGGGAGTCGGGCCGCTGCCGGTGCGCTCCATCCTCGACGCCGGGCTGTACGGCAGCACCCCGACGAACACCTGGTGGTGGCTGGCCGTCGACACCCCGCACTCGTCCACGCCCGTCGATCTGCTGCACACCAGCGCGACCGCGGTCGCCCTGCTCGGGTTCGTCCTGCTCCTGAGCCGGCTGCTGCCGCCCCTGATGCTGGTCCCGCTCATCGCCGTCGGATCGATGACGCTGACCCTCTACTGCGCCCACGTGATCGTGATGTCCGCGTCCTTCCTCCCCGCGGACCCGACGCCGTCCTTCCTGCTCCAGGCGGCCGTGGCCCTGACCGTCGCCACCGCCTGGCGGGCGAGCGGGATGCGAGGACCGGTCGAGGCGGTCGTCGCCGCGGCCACCCGGCAGCTCGTTTAGCGCGGTGACCACGGCCGCCGGAGATCTTCAGGCCGCGGCCACAGCCTCGCTGTAGAGGCGGCCGTTGATCCCAAAGCTACTTCCGGACTCGCATTCCTTCGCGGTCCGGCCATAGCGGTCGGGAGGCTGCTCAGACGTTGAAGCGGAACTCCACGACGTCGCCGTCGGCCATCACGTAGTCCTTGCCCTCCATGCGCACCTTGCCGGCCGCGCGGGCGGCGGCCATCGAACCGGCCGCGATCAGGGCATCGTACGAGACGATCTCGGCCTTGATGAAGCCACGCTGGAAGTCGGTGTGGATGGCCCCGGCGGCCTCCGGCGCGGTCGCCCCGGCCCTGATGGTCCAGGCCCGGGCCTCCTTCGGGCCGGCCGTCAGGAACGTCTGGAGCCCGAGGGTGTGGAAACCGATCCGGGCCAGCTGGGCGAGGCCGCTCTCCTCCTGGCCGAGCGAGGCCAGCAGCTCCGCGGCGTCGGCCTCGTCGAGCTCGGCCAGTTCGGCCTCGACCTTGGCGCACAGCACGATCGCGTCCGCGGGCGCGACGGACCCGACAAGTTCCTTGCGCCGACCGGGATCGGCGAAGACGTCCTCGTCGACGTTGAAGACGTAGAGGAAGGGCTTGGCGGTGAGCAGGAAAAGCTCCCGCAGGGCGTCGCGATCGATCTTCGGTTCCGAGGACAGCGTGCGACCGGCGTCAAGCACCTCGCGCGCGGCCTTCACCGCGGCCAGCAACGGCTGCTTCGCCTTGTCGGCCCGGGCCTCCTTCTCCAGCTTCGGCAGGCGCGCGTCGACGGTCTGCAGATCGGCGAGGATCAGCTCGGTGTTGATCGTCTCGATGTCGTCGGCCGGGTCGACCCTGCCCTCGACGTGCACCACGTCAGGATCGGAGAACACCCGGACGACCTGGCAGACCGCGTCGGACTCGCGGATGTTCGCGAGGAAGCGGTTCCCCAGGCCCTGCCCCTCGGACGCGCCTCGGACCAGGCCGGCGATGTCCACGAAGCTGACCGTGGCCGGCACCGTCCGGGCGCTGTCGTAGAGCTTCGCGAGCTCGCCGAGACGCGGATCGGGCACCCCGACCACGCCCACGTTCGGCTCGATCGTCGCGAACGGGTAGTTCGCGGCCAGCACCTCATTGCGCGTCAGGGCGTTGAACAACGTGGACTTGCCGACGTTGGGCAGCCCGACGATCCCGATCGACAAGCCCATGGCCGGTCAGTCTACGGACCTCACGGCTACGGACCTCACGGCTACGGGCCTCACGGCTACGGGCCCTGCGGCCGCTCACCGGGAAGCGCCCCGCCGGGAAGGGCCCCGCCGGGGACCGACTCACCGCGAAACCGCGCGAAACTGTCGGAGGGCCGTGATTGCCTCTCTCCCGTGGACACGACCAGCGCGCTGCTGGCCCTGATCGGGCTGGCTCTCGGCGCCATGGGCGGATTCGCCGCCGCGCGCCGCTTCCCCGATCCGCGGGTCGCCGCGCTCACGGCCGCGCACGCCGCCGCCATGCGGGAGCGCGACCAGGCCCGGGAGGCCGCCGCCGCCGCTGCCGAGCGCGCGATGCTGGCCGAGTCGGACGTGTCCAGCCTGCGCACCGCGCTGGAGTACGAGCAGCGAGCGGCGGCCGAGCGGGTGGCGCTGGTCGAGCAGAGCCAGGACCGGCTCGCCGAGAGCTTCCGAGCGCTGTCCGCGCAGGCTCTGGAGGGCGCGAGCCGTCAGTTGGTGGAGCTGGCCTCCGCCCGGCTGGACGAGGCCGGCGCCCGTGCCCGCGGCGACCTCGACGCCCGTCGTTCGGCGGTCGAGAGCATGGTGACGCCGCTGCGGGAGGCCCTCGGGCGGATGGAAGACCGGCTGCGGGAGCTGGAGACCGCGCGCACCGAGGCCTACGCGGCGCTCGTCGAGCAGGTGCGGTTCGCCCGTGAGGCGTCGGAGAACCTCCGGTCGGAGACCGCCGCGCTCGTGACCGTGCTGCGCCGGCCCCAGGCCCGCGGTGCCTGGGGCGAGATGCAGCTGCGCCGGGTGGCGGAGGTGGCCGGCATGCTCAACCGCTGCGACTTCACCGAGCAGATGACGATCCAGGGCGACGACGGCCCGCAACGGCCCGACATGGTCGTCCATCTTGCCGGTGGCCGCAACGTGGTCGTCGACGCGAAGGTTCCGCTCAGCGCGTTCCTGGAGGCCGCCGACACGACGGACGAGGACCATCGCGCGCGCCGGATGGCCGCCCACGCCCGCCATCTGCGTGCGCATGTCGACGGCCTCGGCGCCAAGTCCTACTGGCGGCGGCTGCCGTCGTCCCCGGAGTTCGTGGTGCTCTTCGTCCCCGCCGAGGCGTTCCTGGCCCCTGCCCTCGATCACGATCCCGGCCTGCTCGAACACGCCGCCGGCAAGAAGGTCATCATCGCTACCCCAACCACGCTGATCGCCATGCTGCGCACCATCGCCCACGCTTGGACTCAGGATGCGCTGACCGCACGGACGAAAGAGATCTTCGAGCTGGGTCGCGACCTCTACACCCGCCTCGGCACCCTGGGCGAACACGTCGATCGCCTCGGTCGCTCGCTCGGCCGGGCGGTGGGGGACTTCAACGCCACCGTCGGCTCGTTGGAAAGCCGGGTGCTGACCCCTGCCCGCCGGCTCGCGGCCATGGAAGTCGTCGAGGCGGGGCTCCCCAGTCCGGTTCCGGTGGAGACCGGCGTGCGGCCGCTGTCCGCCGCCGAGCTCCTGAGGAGTATCGGGGAGGGCGCGACGACCGGGCGGGGTGGCGCCATAGAGGACCTCGGAGTCGATGCCGGGTATCAGACCTCTGACGGCGCAGATCCGGTCAGATGAGACGCAGACGACTAGCATAAGGAGGCTTAAGCAACGGAAAGCAGTGAGATCGACACCGAAAGCTCAAATACGAGAGCTGATGCGCATGTCTGGCGCATCGCCCTGACGCATTGGAAATCTGCGGGCGGTACCTTGCCTTCGTGAGTGTGCCGCCTCACCGGCAGTCGGCCGGACCGCCGGGCAGATCCGCACGCGCTCGCGGGCATGACGATCTGTACGCCCGCAGCTCGCGCGGTCGGGCGGGTGGGCCGCCGCCCACGCTGTTCACGGGCAGCCGCCGGGGCCTCACCGCGCTCGGCACCGGCATCCTCGTCCTCGTCCTCGGTGGGCTAGGTGCCATCGTGGACTCCGCGATCTTCGGTTCCCTGAAGTTCGCCTTCGGCGTGCTGTTCATCGGCTCGTGCGTCCTCGCCGCGGTCCGCGTGCATGCGGATGACCTCATCGGCGTAGTGATCATGCCGCCGCTCGCCTACGCGCTCATCGCCCTCGGCGTCGGCTACCTGAACCCCGCGGCCGGGGACGGCAGCTCCGGCCTGCGCAACAAGGCCATCGACGTCGGCTCAGAGATGATCTTTCACGCTCCGATCCTGCTGACGGCCTTCATCCTGGTGGCCGTCATCGCGCTCTTCCGGGGTCGCCGCGCCCAGGTGGCGCGCCGCGAGCGGCAACGTTCCCTCTCGCAGTCGGCCGCCGAGCGCCGACGCCGGTCGTAGTAGGCCCGGACCGCCGCTTCCCCGCGCCAGTTCCCCACGCCAGGTCGGCCGTACCGCCACAACCGACCCATGAGTAAATCCGCGCCCTCAATAAAAACAATAACAGGCATGTAGCTGGAACGGCCGACGACAAACACCGGCAACGCGACCACACCTATTGCCGCAGCTCGTGCTAGATTCCATGCCGCATCACGCACCCGCCGCTCAGGCGCACTTCCACTGGCCTATCGGGTGCCGCATCCCCTGGAGGCGGCGGACGTAGGGAGGCCCGCTTGTCGTGCACGTCTCACCCTTTCTCCGGCGAGTACGTCCTGTCCGCTGGTGAGCCGGCCGGGTCCCGGTGACCGCCAGTCCCTGCTCAGCGGAGAGAACCCCGGTGATCCCGATGTTGCGCTACCGGTCTCTCGACACGCAGCCGCCACGCGGCCCGCGACGTCGGCTGATCCCCTTCTCGACCTTCATGCGGCACTGCGCCATCATCGCCGCCTCCGGCCGGCAGGCGCTCACCGTGTCGAAATATGCCGCATCCCTGCGCGCGGCCACCTGGTCGGCCAACCCGGTCGTCATCACCTTCGACGACGGCGGCGTGGAAACCTTGAAGGCTCTCCGCCGGCTGGCCGAGACGGGTCTGACGGCGACGGTATTCGTGACCAGTTCGCGGGTCGGTGATCCGGGCTATTTCAACCGGACCGACCTTCATCGAATACGGGGTCTCGGGATAGAAATCGGCGGATCCGGTCACACCGGACGGCGGCTGGACGAGCTGGCGCGGACCGACGTGATCGCCGAACTGACGCTGTCGCGTCGTCGGCTGGCCGTGGCGACCGGGGACGAACCTCGCACGTTCGCCTACCCCCTCGGCGGATACGACCCGTCCGTACGCCAGCTTGTGATCTCGGCCGGCTACAGTTCGGCCTGCGCGGTACGCGACGTCCTCTCGCATCCCGCCGACGACCGCTTCGCCCTCGCTCGGTTGACCGTCGAGGCGAACACGCCCGACAGCCGGCTTCTCGCGTGGTTGGAAGGCGTCGGGCGGCCCGCGCCGCCTCTCACGGTGCCACGAGCCCACACCCATCGGTTTCGGCGCGCAGCCCGTCAGCCCGATCTTTTCACCCCCCGGCTCGGTCAGCCTGATCCTGGCCCGGTAACCGGCACCGGGGACCCGGACGACCTCGCATCCCCCAGCCTCAGCTCGCCGTCACAGGCCCTGCCGGAGCACTGAGCAGGCCGAACAAACTAAGCAGTCCGAACAAACTGAGCAGACGGGGTGGCGGCGGTACTCCGCCCGCGGGCGGTCAGCGAGAGTGCCACGGCGTCCCGCGGCGGGTCGGTGCGCAGGGCCAGATCACCGAGCGGACTGGTCACCCCGAGCCAGTACCGCTCGTTGCGGTAGTGGTGCAAACGATGCCCTCGCCACAACCGCCGGTAGTAGGCCGTGCGCGGGGGGACCCGGGTATGGATGAGGAAATGCGTCCAGTCGTAGACGAGCGCACCCATCCCGAGGCAGAGCGCGCCGGTCGCCGCCCACGGCGGCCCGAGCAGCGCCGGCGCCGCGACGGCGACGGTTCCGCTGATCACCTCGCGGGGGCGCAAGAACATCGTGTCGAGGTTGGTCGGATCGCGGTGATGCTGCTCGTGCCCGTATCCGGCAAGCTGGTAACCGATCGATCCCAGCCGACTGCCCGGCCGGGCGTGGAGCAGTATCCGGTGCACACTCCACTCGACGAAGGGCTGCGCCGCCATGGCAGCCACCGCGACGCCGGTGTCCCGGATCCGCCACGGGCCTCGGACCGCCCGCAGGGCGGCAAGCGTCCCCACGCAACCAAGCAGGACGGGGGGCCGTGGATGGCGCAGGAACCTGCGTGCCGCACCCGCCAGCGTCCGGACCTCCGCGGCGCTGCCGTGCGGTCCCGGGGGGTCGAGGCGCGCGAACACCCTCGCGGGGACGGAAGGTCGCGGGTAGAGCACCATGCGACCACCTCCCGACCAGATCGGAACCGGAACAGCATGGAAACTGTACGGAACTCCGACCGGACCGGCGACTTGGATCGGAGCTGCGACCGGAGTGGCGACCGGGACAGCGGCGGCTCAGAACGGGACGGTGGAGTACGCCTGCAGCTTGGTGAGCTGATGCTGGCTGTCCACTCGGCGGATGGTGCCCGAGCGTGACCGCATCACCAGCGAGGACGTGTTCGCCCCGCCCGGCCGGTACCGCACCCCGGCGAGCAGTTCGCCGTCCGTGATGCCGGTCGCCACGAAGAAGACGTTGTCACTGTCGACGAGGTCCCGGGTGGACAGTACCCGGGTCGGGTCGCCCCCGAGGTCGGCGACCTTGCGATACTCCGCGTCGTCCCGCGGCCACAGCCGGCCCTGGATCACTCCGCCCAGGCAGGTCACCGCGCAGGCCGTGATGATCCCCTCGGGAGTGCCGCCGATCCCTAGCAGCAGGTCCACGCCGGTGTCCGCCGAGGCGGCCATCACCGCTCCGGCGACGTCGCCGTCGGAGATCAGCTTAACTCGGGCGCCGGCCGCCCTGATCTGCTCGACCAGTTGGCTGTGCCGGGGCCGGTCCAAGACCACCACGGTGACGTCCCGCGGGAGGATCTCCTTGGCCTTCGCCACGGCGCGGATGTTGTCCTCCACCGAGGCCGTGATATCCACCGCCCCGGCCGCCTCCGGGCCGGTGACCAGTTTCTCCATGTAGAAACACGCGCTCGCGTCGTACATCGAGCCACGCTCGCTGACCGCCATGACCGAGATGGCGTTATTCATCCCCTTGGAGGTCAGCGTCGTACCGTCCACGGGATCCACGGCGACGTCGCACTCGGGCCCTTCCCCCGAACCGACCACCTCGCCGTTGAACAGCATGGGGGCCTCGTCCTTCTCCCCCTCGCCGATCACGACGACCCCGCGCATCGAGACGGTGCCGACCAGTCGGCGCATCGCGTCGACGGCGGCCCCGTCCGCGCCGTTCTTGTCACCACGGCCGACCCAGCGCGCCGCGGCGAGCGCGGCTGCCTCGGTTACCCGGACAAGTTCGAGCGCGAGGTTGCGATCCGGAGCCTGTCCCTGCACGGCCAGCGTGTCGGGCACGGACGAGGCGTCGGAAGGCCTGGAAACGGAGGATTCAGCAGTGGAAGACACGGCCCCGAGCCTAGTTCGGGAGCCCCGTCGGCGCCCGAGATAGGCCCAGAGTGACGCCGAATATACCTCCATGACCCTATCCCGCCGCGAAGGTGTGCCTGCGGCCGTCCGGCAAATCCGGCCTGTCGTCGACACGACACCTCGAATCCGCCGAAGAGGCACGCAACCTTCAACCCGGTACGCGCGTCCAACGAAGCATCGGGCAGCCGTCACGCGGAGGGGGCGTGACGGCTGCCCGACAGGTCCCGGCGTGGCCGGTTCCTCACCCCGCGCTCCCCGATAAGGCCATCCAGCCGGGCGAGAGCCTGAACACACCACCACCCCTGCGAGCCGCCCAGACGTGGTCTGGGTGCCCATCCGGGGGCTCAGACCTGGAAGATGGGGACGTGGCACGACGACGCGGTCAGGAAACGATCAGAGACATGGCGCTCTCTCTCGCCGTAGTCATGGCGGGTGTCCTGCTCTTCGTCATCTTCGTCATGCCCCGCGGAAGCGACGAGCCCACGGTCAAGGTCGTCGCGACGAGTGAGCCGATGGCGGCGTTCGCCCGCCAGGCGCCCTACTCCCCACTCGGGCCGGCTGGCCTGCCCTCCTATTGGAAGCCGACCTCCATCCGCCTGACGCTGCCCACCGGTGGTGCCGACGGTGGTCCCGCCGAGGCGACGATCGGCTATGTTGTCGATCGGCCCGACCATCGGACGTTCGCTCGCTTCGTCGAGAGCAACGCTCCCACCGCGGTCCAGCGGATCCTGGGGAACCGACCGGCCAACGGCACGGTCGATGTGGAAGGCGTCGCCTGGCAGCAACGCCGGGACGGCGATGGGCATCTCGCGCTCACCCGGACCGACGGCGGCGTCACCGTGATCGTGGATGATGGAGGCGGCAAAGGCGGGGCGAATCAGGCCGATCTGGTCACCCTCGCCGCGTCACTGCGACCGGTCGTTCCCGCCGCCACGAACTGATCGCGCCGCCGGTGCGAGCCTGGTCGGTGGGAACCCGGTCGGTGCAAGCCGCCCGGTCAGCGCGAACCCGGTCATCGCTGGACGGCGACCGCGATGACGGGAGGCCGTGCGGGCGCGACGGCCGTTGCGGCCGGTGGCTCGCCCCCACCCTCCAGCGCGGTGGCGGCCGGGATGAGAATCGCCATGCCGATGACCAGCCCGGCCGCCCGACGTAGCAGCGGGCCCGTCGTCGGCATCCGCCATCCGAGGTGGGCGCCGCCACCCCGCGTCCCGGTCATCCCACCCCTCGGCACGGCACCCACGGCGGCAACCGAAGGCGGAGCGTACTCTCGGGCGAGGTCGCCGAGAGGCCGGCGACGAGGCGTCGGGCGTAGCGCGGGCATTGCTACCTCCGGACTGGATGTCCTGCGGGTAACGGCCAGTGTGCCAGGCCGGACGTGATCCGTCTCGGACCGCGACCGACCTGAAACGCCGTGCAGTGACCTTGTACTATGGATCTCTACCGGACCGACCGGGTTCAGCCATGATTGTTCCTTGTTGGATATCATGTTGGCCAGGCGGAGGGGAAATCGCCACGCCGGTGCCCCCTGGCCGTCGGGTCGCCCAACGGTGGATGCTGAGTCGGGGCCGAACCCGTAACCCACCGGGACCGAGCCGCAAACGCCGATGGCATCCTGAAACGATGGCACCCCGAGGCAGGGGGCCTCCCCGCTCCGCCGGGGCCGGCCCGGAACCGCGCGGTCCACGGATTGAGCGGACCTCGCTGTAGAGGGTTGTAGAGGCATAGAGGGTTCTAGAGGTTAGAGGGCCGCGGAGGCGGCACGGAGGTGGCCATGCCCGAAGCATTCAACGACAGCCCTACCGGTCACGCCTCGGACTCCGCCGATGTCCCCCCGCCGGGCGTCCCGGCCCCACCGGTCACCTACGAGGCCGCGCGGGCCGAACTCGAGGAGGTCGTCCGCCGGTTGGAGGCCGGCGGGGTGAGTTTGGAGGAGTCACTGATCCTCTGGGAACGGGGCGAGGAGCTCGCCAGGACCTGTCAGGCGCTGCTCGACGGCGCCCGCGCTCGACTGGCCGCGGCGACTCCACTCCCCTGAGCGTCTCCTGATCTCCTGAGCGTCTCCTGAGCGAGCGGCCCCTCCAGCCGACGGGCCGCCGGGCCTGCTCAGCCGTCCACGACCGTCGCGCGCAGCGTTCCGCCCGCCACCCGGATGGCGAGCCCGTCCCCGGCCGCAACCTCGGCAGGCCCGCGCACAACCGCACCATCCACGGTGCGCTGCACCACGGCGTACCCGCGGTCGAGGGTCGCCGCCGGCGACAGCGCGCGCATCCGGGCGCGGGTGGCGGCCAGATCGTTCCCGGTCACATCTATCATGTGGCGGACGCAGCGGCGCGAACGGGCGAGGAGCGCCGACACGTCGTCCGCTCTGCGGCCCACGTCGCGCGTGGGCGTTGCGAGCACGGGGCGCCCCCGGGTGTCCGCCAGCCAACGTTCCTCCCGGTCGAGCCGGTGCTCGACGACCCGCCGGGCCCGGGCCCGCAGCTGGGCGACCGCGATCGCCTGCTCACCGACGTCCGGCACCACCCTCTTCGCCGCGTCCGTCGGTGTGGAGGCGCGGACGTCGGCGACAAAATCGAGCAAAGGGGTGTCCTGCTCGTGTCCGATTGCCGACACCACCGGGGTACGCGCGGCCACGACGGCCCGCAGCAGCGCCTCGTCAGAGAAGGGCAGCAGATCCTCCAGCGACCCGCCGCCACGAGCGATGACGATCACCTCCACTTCGGCACGCGCGTCGAGTTCCCGCAGCGCGTCGATGACCTGGGCGACCGCGAGAGGCCCCTGGACGGCCACCTCCCGTAACACGATACGCACCGCCGGCCAGCGACGGCGCGCGTTCTCGACCACGTCCCGCTCCGCCGCGCTGGCCCGCCCGGTGATCAGACCGACGGCCGCCGGGAGGAACGGAGGACGCCGCTTACGGGACGCGGCGAACAGCCCCTCGGCCGCCAGCGTGGCCTTGAGCTGTTCGAGCCGGGCCAGCAGCGCACCGGCACCGAGCGGGCGAATCTCAACAACCGCAAGGGCCAGCGTGCCTCGGCCGGGGTGGAACGACGGCTTGCCCCACACCACGACGCGGGCCCCGTCGACGAGCGCCGGCCCCACCGCGTCGCACACCGCGCGCGGGCAGGTGACCCGCAGGGACACGTCGGCCACCGGGTCCCGCAGGGTGAGGAAGACCGTTCCCATCCCGGGACGGCGGACGATCCCGGTCACCTGCCCCTCGACCCACACTCGCCCCAGCCGGTTGATCCAGTCTCCCAGCGCGCGCGACACGCTGCGGACCGGCAGCGGCTGTTCCGGGGACGATGTCAGTGCCACCCGGGCACCGTAACCTCGCCCTCCAGCCTCGCCCTACAACAGTCGGCGGCCCTCGTCACGGCCGGACCGGACGATGTCGCCATCGGGTGATGCATCGCCTAGCCGACTTCCCGGCCGCCGGCCGCCGCGTAGACTCCCACCTATGGGCCGGGTCCTTCTTGCCAAACCGCGCGGCTACTGCGCTGGTGTCGATCGAGCCGTCGTGACCGTGGAGAAAGCACTAGAGCTGTACGGTTCACCGGTCTACGTACGCAAACAAATCGTTCACAACCTTCATGTCGTGAAGACGCTGGAGGCCAAGGGTGCGATCTTCGTGGACGAAACCGACGAGGTGCCGCACGGCGCCACCGTCGTGTTTTCAGCCCATGGAGTAGCACCAACGGTGCACGAAGAGGCTGCGGCGCGCGAGCTCCACACAATCGACGCCACGTGCCCGCTGGTCACCAAGGTGCATTCTGAAGCCAGGCGGTTCGCCCGCGAGGACTACGACATCCTCCTCATTGGCCACGAGGGCCACGAGGAGGTCGTCGGCACCACCGGGCAGGCTCCGGACCGCATCCACCTCGTGGACGGGCCCGAGGACGCCGCCGGGGTGAAGGTCCGCGATCCGAAGCGGGTGGCCTTCCTCTCCCAGACCACGCTGTCCGTCGACGAGACGATGACGACGGTCGACGCGCTGCGCGAGCGATTCCCGCACCTGCAGGGTCCACCGAGCGACGATATCTGCTACGCCACGCAGAACCGCCAGGTCGCCGTCAAGGAGATCGCCGGCGCGGTCGACCTGGTCATCGTCGTCGGCTCGCGGAACTCCTCGAACTCGGTCCGGTTGGTCGAGGTCGCGCTCGACGCCGGCGCGCCGGCCGCCTACCTCGTGGACGACTCCACCGAGGTGGACCTGAGCTGGTTCGATGGTGTCGAGACCGTCGGGGTCACCAGCGGCGCATCGGTGCCGGAGGAGCTCGTCACCGGCGTGATGGCCTGGCTCGCCGAGCGGGGCTTCACCGATGTGGAGGAGGTCACGTCCGCGGACGAGCACCTTCTCTTTGCGTTGCCGCCGGAGCTTCGCCGGGAGATGCGTACCCGCGAGCGCGCCGCCAGCTGAGCCCGGACCGCCCCTCACATCAGACTCGTCGGAGCCACCCTTCCCCGCATTGCGCCGAAGCCCCCGACGTTCCCCTATAGCCATTCTCACTGTCCCCGCATCACGCCGAAGGCCCCCGAGGCTCCCCCAGGAACCTCACCGAAGGCGAGGTAACGGAAACCCCGAACGGTGCCCTATGCCAGGGGTCCCCGCATTGCGCCGAAGGCGCCATGCGGGGCAGGCCCGACATGTCCTAAGGTCGGCCCTGGGGCCGCGTCCAGGCGGCATCTCGCCGGGACGCGGCCCCAGTGTGCGGTACAGGGCACGGGCAGTACAGGTCAAGGGCGACGAGCATCGGGAGAACGGGCGCATGAGCGAGCAGGAATACCGCATCGAGCACGACAGCATGGGTGACGTCCGGGTACCGGTCACGGCCCGGTGGCGGGCCCAGACGCAGCGGGCGGTGGAGAACTTTCCCGTCTCCGGCCAGCGGATCTCCCGCGCGCACATCGCGGCGCTCGCCCGGATCAAAGCCGCCGCCGCGACGGTGAACGCCAAGCTGGACGTGCTCGACGCGGACATCGCCGAGGCGATCGCCGACGCGGCCACGGAGGTGGCCCGTGGTGACTGGGACGACCAGTTCCCCCTGGACGTCTTCCAGACCGGCAGCGGCACCTCGTCCAACATGAACACCAACGAGGTGCTGGCCTCGCTCGCCTCCGAGCGCCTCGGCCGCCCGGTTCACCCGAACGACCACGTCAACGCCTCGCAGTCCTCGAACGACGTCTTTCCCTCATCGATCCACATCGCCGCCACCCAGGGCATCGTCGGCGACCTGATCCCGGCCCTGGAGCACCTTGCCACCGCGCTCGGTCGCAAGGAGACCGAGTTCGCCGACGTCGTGAAGTCCGGCCGGACCCATCTGATGGACGCGACCCCTGTGACACTCGGCCAGGAGTTCGGCGGGTACGCCGCCGCGGTCCGGCTCGGCGTCGAGCGCCTGCAGGTGGCACTGCCCCGGATCGGAGAGCTGCCGCTCGGTGGGACAGCCGTCGGGACCGGCATCAACACCCCGCCCGGCTTCTCCGCCGCGGTAATCGAGGAACTGTCCGCCAGCACCGGTCTTCCCCTGACTGAGGCACGCAACCACTTCGAGGCGCAGGCCTCCCGGGACGGCCTCGTCGAGGCGTCCGGCGTGCTGCGGGTGATCGCCCTCTCGCTCTACAAGATTGCCAACGACCTGCGCTGGGCCTCGTCCGGCCCACGAGCCGGGCTCGGCGAGATCCGGCTGCCCGACCTCCAGCCCGGATCCTCGATCATGCCCGGCAAGGTCAATCCGGTCATTCCCGAGGCGGTCTGTCAGGTCGTCGCCCAGGTCATCGGCAACGACGCGGCGGTCGCGTTCGGCGGATCAGCCGGGAGCTTCGAGCTCAATGTCATGCTGCCGGTGATCGCACGTAACCTGCTGGAGTCGATCCACATCCTGTCGACGATCAGCCGGCTGTTCGCCGACCGTTGCATCGACGGCATCGTCGCCGACGTCGAACGCTGCCGCCGCTACGCCGAGTCCTCCCCCTCCATCGTGACGCCGCTGAACAAGTACATCGGCTACGAGGAGGCCGCGAAGGTCGCCAAGATCTCGCTCGCCGAGGAGAAGACCATTCGCGAGGTCGTTCTCGAGCGCGGTTACGTTGAGGCGGGCAAACTCACCGAGGCACAGCTCGACGCCGCGCTCGACGTGCTGTCGATGACCCACCCGTAGCCGAAGCTCGTCGGGCGGCCTCTCCCCCGACCGTCGCGTCTCCCGGACACCTCCGTGACCCACGGGGGTGTCCCGTCCCGACAGCGCGACCCGACAGGCGGCGACCGACGGCGCGGCGGGAGCCGTGGAAGACCCCCCAGACAGCCTCCACGACCCCCGCTAGAGGTTTAACGGGCCGGCGGCGGATTGGTTACGGGTGGCGGGTGCCTCAATTTCACCTGCCGGCACGACGGCCCGGCCCGACAGCAGGGTCCAACGGCCCGGCGGCGGGGGCCCGGCGGCCTGGCGGCGCAAGTCCTCGACAGGTTCCCACCAGTTGGACTCGAAAAGCTCTCAACCGGAACCACACCGGCACATATGGCGGGCATGACGGCACACCTCGGCCATCACAGACGGGTTCGCGACACCTACCTCGAGTGATAATCCGCAGGTGAAGCGACTCCCGAGAAATTTCCCAGAAGAAATGGACGTAACAAGCACGGCCAACGTGCCGACCCGACCCGTCCGGCCGGATAGCCTCGGGTTCACCGGAGACCGATAGATTGCGGGGGATGTGACGATGTTCGACTACGACGTCCTCGTCATCGGATCCGGGCCGGGCGGGCAGAAGGCCGCGATCGCAGCGGCCAAGCTCGGCCGACGGGTCGCGATCGTCGACAAACGGGAAATGATCGGTGGTGTCAGCATCAACACTGGCACGATCCCGTCCAAGACGCTGCGGGAAGCGGTCCTTTATCTGACCGGCATGTCACAGCGTGAGCTGTACGGGTCGAGCTACCGGGTAAAGGATGACATCACCGTCGGTGACCTCTCGGCGCGGACCAGACATGTCATCAGCCGCGAGATCGACGTGATTCGCAATCAGCTCAGCCGTAACCACGTCACCCTGCTGACGGGACTGGCCAGCTTCGTCGATCCGCACACCGTGAACGTGCGGGCGGGCGGCGAGGACACCGAGGACCGCCGGATCCAGGCGGAAAGAATCATCATCGCCACGGGCACCCGCCCGGCGCGGCCGGACACGGTCGACTTCGACGGACGGACTGTCGTCGACAGCGACCAGATCCTGGCCCTAGAGAAACTGCCCCGGTCGATGGTCGTCGTCGGCGCCGGTATGATCGGTATCGAATACGCCTCGATGTTCGCCGCGCTCGGCACGAAGGTGACCGTCGTCGAGCGCCGTGACCGGATGCTCGACTTCTGCGACCTCGAAATCGTCGAGGCGTTGAAGTACCAGCTCCGCGATCTTGCGGTGACCTTCCGTTTCCGCGAGTCGGTCGTCTCCGTGGAACGCCACAACGGCGGTACCCTCACCCTGCTCGAAAGCGGGAAGAAGCTCCCGGCGGACACGGTGATGTATTCGGCCGGGCGGCAGGGGCTCACCGACATCCTCAACCTTCCGGCGGCCGGCCTTTCCGCGGACAACCGCGGCCGGATCAAGGTCGGCTCGGACTTCCGCACGGAGGTCGACCACATCTACGCGGTCGGCGACGTGATCGGATTCCCCGCTCTCGCGGCGACGTCAATGGAACAGGGACGTCTCGCGGCCTACTCCGCCTGCGGCGAGGACGTCAACGCCATGCGGGCCGAGCTGATGCCGATCGGGATCTACACGATCCCGGAGATCTCCTATGTCGGCAGCACCGAGGACGAGCTGACCGAGCAGGCCATCCCGTTCGAGGTGGGCATTGCCCGGTACCGGGAGCTGGCCCGCGGAGCCATCCTCGGTGACTCGTACGGGATGCTGAAGCTACTGGTCAGCCCGGACGACCGGCGCCTTCTCGGGGTACACGTCTTCGGTACAGGAGCCACCGAACTCGTCCACATCGGACAGACTGTGATGGGCTGCGGCGGCACCATCGACTACCTCATCGACAGCGTCTTCAACTATCCGACGCTCGCCGAGTCCTACAAGGTCGCGGCTCTGGACGCGATGAACAAGATGCACGCGGTCGCCCGCTTCAGCGGCTGAATAGGCTCGGCGACATCCCGGTGTTCCACCGTGGTTACACCGGCAGGTGACGCCCCAGGAGCGCCCGTGCCACTCGATCCCGCCAGTCTCGATCTGCCGATCTGCCTAACCTGCGGGATCCAGTACGGTGCGGTCCGGGGCGACTGCCCGGTGTGCGAGGACGAACGGCAGTACGTCGGCTGGGACGGTCAGCGGTGGACCTCGCGGGCACGGCTGCGGGCCGCAGGATACCGCGGGGTACTGCGCCCCGAGGGGGACCGCGTGTTCGGCGTCGGCGCCGAACCGAAGATCTCCATCGGGCAGCGGGCCCTGTTGGTCCGCACGGACGAGGGCAACATCCTCTGGGACTGCGTGCCCTTCCTCGACGACGATCTCGCGGGTCAGGTTGATGCGCTCGGCGGCATCCGCGCCATCGCCGTCAGCCACCCGCACTTCTACGGCGCCATGGTGGACTGGAGTCACGCCTTCGGCGGAGTGCCGATCTACATCCACGCCGCCGACGCCGCCTGGATCGGCCGGACCGGCGATGCGATCGTGCTCTGGTCCGGCGACACCCACCGGATCGGCCCGGGGCTGACCCTCGTCAACGGCGGTGTGCACTTCGCCGGTGGCACGGTCCTGCATTGGGCGGACGGGGAGAACGGGCGCGGTGCGCTGTTCTCCGGCGACATCCTGCAGGTGGTGCAGGACCGGCGGTGGGTGAGCTTCATGTACAGCTACCCGAACTACATCCCGGAACGGCCCGGGGCGGTCCGGCGGACGGTCGCGCTCCTCGAACCCTTCGATTTCGAGGTCGTCTACGGCGCGTTCTGGCAGGCGATCGTCCGCGCCGGCGGTCGGGCCGCCGTGCGCCGCTCCGCCGAGCGATATCTGCGGTTCGTGGCGGACGACACGCCCCAGGGACCGGTTCCACCCGAGTCCCGGGCTCCTCGCCCCACGACGTCATAAGCCGACGAAAGGTAAGCCGCTATTACCGGATCGGGCCGGCTAATGGCGGGCAAGCATAGGCTGATCAGGGTGGAGCTGTCCTCGTTCTGCCCGCGCTACCACCATGCCGTCGAGACCATTGGGCGGCGCTGGACCGGGGCCATCGTGCGCGCGATGCTGGCCGGCGCAACCCGGTTCTCCGAGATCACGACGGCGGTGCCCAACCTGTCCGACCGGCTCTGTTCCGTGCGGCTGAGAGAACTTGAAGCCGAAGGGATGGTCAGACGCACCGTCGTCCCGGATACGCCCGCGCGGACCGAGTACCACCTGACCGCGAAGGGAGCGGACCTCGCAGACACGGTCGCGGCCCTCTCCCTCTGGGCCGAGACCTGGCTCCCCGACCCATGCTGCTGACCCGCCCTGGCGGCCCGCCCTGCTGGCCTAGGGCTGCTCGGCACCCCGGCTGGATCAGGCCCGCATGGGTCCGGTCAGCGCACCAGCCCGGCCTGCTGGAACGCCCTGGTCAGCTTCGCGCCCAGCTGGCCGGAAATCTGCTCGGGCGCCACCCACCGAACCTGCGTCGTGGCGCTCTCCCGCACCGCGAGGCTGCGGTCCTCGACGTGGAAGAGATAGGTCATGTCGTAGTGCACGTGCTCGGGTTCACCGAGGATCGGCGCGGCGTCGACGATTCCGACCTCCACGTCGAACGGGAGGATCCCGCCCGGGATCACCGCGTCGGCCTCGACACCTGCCCGGCGCGCGGCGAGCCCGAGCGCGGCGCCGAGCAGCGAGGAGTCGTCGGCATCTACATGACCGCCGGGCATCCGCCAGACCGCGGTGGACGGCTCCAGGATCTCCAGCACCCGCCAGTCCGGGGACACGATCGCGGCTCGGCACGTGACGTGGGCCGGCATCGTGCTACGGGCTGTGATGGATGGCCCGTGCAGAGCCAGCACGACCAAGGACCGCATGAGGTCCACTTCATCCGGGTTTGCCTCGATGTAGCCCAAGGCCACACCGATCACCGCGTTGTTGGTGACCGCCACGCTTAAGGAACGTACAGGCATCGGGCGCCGATCACGGCGCACTGGGACGGGACACACCGAAACTCGTGTCGCATCGACATCCTCACTTACAGTGATAAAAAAGGTAACAGAACGGACCGAATCGGAATTCCGACAGCTAGAAAGGGGGCTTCACCCGCGAGGGGATCCACCACCGGCCGAGGAAGGCGGAAGCTGGAAGCAGTGGCACCAACACCCCAGGTAGTCGCCACCCCCATGCGACCCATCCCTTTCTTGCGATTACGGAAGGTAGTTGTTGGTACCGGAGTGCCGCCCCGCCCATCCCTTCGCGTCCAGCCCCCTCGGGGCGACCATCGCCATCGACCCCGCCAAGGACTAAGCGGATAAACAGGGCAAGTAACATCCGCCGTGCGGATACCCGGCGACTAACCCCTCAAACCTCACCTATGACACAAATCCGAAAGCTCGGCCGCCCCGACGCACGATCTCGACCCCCGACCCGACGTGATGCTCAGGTGTGCTCCCCCCGGGTGGCGACGCACCGACCGCACCCCCACGCAGGCCACCCCCACACGGCCCACCCCCACGCAGGCAATGACGCTGAGCCGACACCGCCACGCGGCGTGCACCGTCCGCGACTAAGGAGTCGAAATGAAATAACTTGCGCGCTTCGAACCCTCCACAGGCCTGTGACCTGCGATGATGCTCTCGATCACGTATTTGTTACTTCATTACGTCCCCTAAGGTCGACAGCATGGATCCGAAAGATCCGGGAATCAGACACCTGGACAGATCCACAGTGATGATCTACCGTCCGCCCGCGGGACCCCTGTCCCGCCGGTCGGACCGAGCAGGAGGACCAGCCGTGCGGGAGAACCTCACCCTTGACGAACCACGCCGAGGGATCCGGTCCGGCCGAACCATGACGCTGCTTCCGGGGCTGGTCCTCGCGGGAATGGTCGCGCTGACCGCCGGTTGCGGGGGGTCCGACGACATCGGTGTGCCGCCCTCCGTCAGCACACCGACCCTGCCGACGTCGATCCCCACCGCGCTGCCGAGCGGGCTGCCCACCTCGCTGCCTACCTCGCTGCCGGGGGTGGGAAGGATCGACGCCGTCAGCGGCGCGGATGCCCTGCGTGGCACGAATGTCCCTCCGATTTCCCGGTGCCGCCCGGGGCCACCGTGAAGGTCGGCACGACCACCGGGAAAACGTCGACGGTGACGCTGGGCGGGGTGTCCAGCGACGGGGTGGCCACCTTCTACCGGCAGACCCTGCCTGGCGCCGGCTATAAGATCACAACGGATGTGGGGATTCCGGGAGTCGCCAGAGCCATCCAGTTCAACGGGCACGGCGTCAACGGGAGTATCGGGGCCGCGGGGGTCGGTAACACCGACGGCGTCGCCGTGGTATTCACTAAGCAGTAGCCCCCCCGGGGGGATCGCGGCCGGGCTCACCCGGACACGACCGGCCGCTGCGGAAGACCGAACTGCGAGCGATCGAGCTGCGGAAGATCGAAATGCCGGCGGATCTCCGCCTGCACCTCGCGCGGCGGGTGCCTGGCGTCCACGACGGCCACGAACTCCTTGCGCTGGAAGATCTCCATGACCGGTCGGGTCTTCTCGTGGTACTCCCGCAGGCGGACGGCCAGCGCCTGCGGGTTGTCGTCGGCCCGGGTCAGCAGCGGCGCTCCGCACACGTCGCAGGTGTCCGGCACCTGCGGCCTACTGGCGATCAGGTTGTAGTCCAGGACGCACCGCGAGCAGAACCGGCGGGCGAGCACCCGCCGGTAGACCTCGTCGTCGGGGAGGTCGAGGTAGATGACCCCGTCGATGTCGTAGCTCTCCAGGAAGAACTCGGCCTGCCGTGCGTTGCGCGGGAACCCGTCGATGATGAACCCATAGTTCCAGTCGTGCTCGGCCAGCCGGGAGCGCACCACTGACTCGACGAGATCGTCCCCGACCAGGTGACCGGCCGCCACGATGCGTTTGACCTGGGCACCGAGTTTGGTGTGATTCTGCACGTTCCAGCGGAAGACGTCGCCGACGCTGATGTGGACCAGGTCGAAGTCCCGGGCCATCATCGTCGCCTGGGTTCCCTTGCCGCTGCCCTGCACGCCCATGATGACGAACTTGCGCACGCCGACTCCCGCTCGTTCCTCCGCCCCCAGCTGTCCCACCGGCCTCTCCGTCGCGACGTTATCCGCCATGGAGATCACTAGGGGTTTCCGCGGCCCAGCGGTGGCGGGTACGTCATGACACCCGCACGGCCGACCGGCGGGCTGTCCGCAGCCCAACCCGGACCGATGCACGGCGACAATGCCGTAAAGAGCAGGATGTCAGGATGTGTGGGGATCGGGGGAGCGCGGAACGGGCCGCGGCGGCGGCGATCCCGGATTCTAGGAGGGAACGCGGGTGTCAAGGGGACTGCGTCAGACGCTCGGCGCCAGCTTGGCCGCCACCGTGCTGGCGGTGGGGCTCGCGGCGTGCGGTTCCGGGGACAAGGCACCGGCTCCACCCGCGGAGATCGTCCTCAACCGGGGGCAGGACTCGTCGATCCCCTTCCGCACCGAGGCCGACGGCGAGGTGCTCCTGGACATCACCACCACCGCCCCAGGGGTCTCCTGGGGCTCCCCGGGCGGCGAGTCCGCGGTGTTGTCGCTCTACGTCGACACCGCCTACGCCACCGACCTCGTGATCCCCACCTCCTTCCCGATCAAGCGCAGCCTCGCGCTGGGTCACCTGGCCGCCGGCAAGCACACCCTGCGGACGCTGTTCGCCGCGGACCGGTCGCCCCGCAACGCCGCCACGGCGCGCCTGACCGATCTGACCTTCCGCACCGTCACGCCGCAGGACAACGGCTACCAGGCCCTGGCCCACGCTCCGGTGATCTACGGCCGGACGGCACCGGCCGCCACCGCGAATCCGATGGCCGGCGGGCCGTTCCAGAACGCCGTCACCGACACCCCACTGCTCGCCTTCCACTCCGAAGCGCCAACCGCGATCGCCGGTCATCGCCTGCTGACCTACTCGATGGTGTGGAGCAACGAGGACGAAGGCACCCCGACCCCGGCCCTGATGGCGTTCTGGGGGCGGACCACCGACATCGAGTGGACCTACCAGGTCGAGATCGACGCCACCGGCAACGCCATCCCCGGCAGCGCCGTGATCCAGGGTCCGGAGCACACGTCGCAGCCGTTCACCGGCCGGTACGAGGGCACGCACCCGCTGCTCGGGACCTGCACGCGCAGCAACAGCATGTGCCAGAACACCAACGGCCCGATGCGGTTCGCCCTGTCGGCCGCGGACACCCTCGACCCGAACGCCGAGGCCCCTGAACGGGAGATGGACCGCAACCCGTGGACCTACTGGGTGATGTCCCAGGAGGTCGCCCGGGAGGGCAAGGTCGCCGACGCCCCGGTCCCGAACTCGCGCACCCGGATCAGCGACCCGCGTAACTACCTGTACCTGATCGTCCGGAAGAACACGGTCGGCACACCGAACACCGCCGACGCCTGGGTCGGGCTGTCGGTCGGGGTGCGGCTCGCCGGCAACCCCGAGACCTACCGGTCGAACAAGACCTACCCTGCCTGGTCCATCGAACGGGACGCGCCGGCCGCCACGGCCGTCGAACTCCCGCCCGGGACGGTCGCGGAGGACATCGCGTCCATCCAGGCGACCCGGGTCGTCGGTGCGGGTGCCGACACCGGTGCGCGCATCCAGGTCGACTCGATCGAGCGGGCGTTCCTGCTGGGTCCGGACGGCCTGCCGCAGCAGTCGTTCCTGTTCACGCCGACGAAGGTGACCCTGACCGCCGCCGCGCCGACCGCGACCCTGTTCCGCCGTTCGCAGGGCGGCTCCTGATCCCGTCCGGGGTTCCCTGATTCCGTGGTGGACCCTCACCCACGTGTGGTGGACCCCGGGGTGTGCATCGCTCCCAGGGTCCGACCGTGCGCCCCGGCCCGCTCGGGGGCTCCGGTGCGCTCGGGGGTCTCGGCTGGCGCCGGGCGCACGGCGGCCGTCGGCATGCTGTCGAGCGTCCGCACGTCCCGACCGACGGGCAGCTGGGCGATGCTGCCGACGATGGCGGTCGGCCGGTAGGGAAACCGGTCGACGTCGGTGATGGACGTGATGCCCGACAGCACCAGCACGGTGTCCATTCCGGTCTCCAGGCCGGCGACGACGTCGGTGTCCATCCGGTCGCCGATCACCACGGTGGTCTCGCTGTGCGCGGACAGGGTGTTCAGCGCACTGCGCATCATCAACGGGTTCGGCTTGCCGACAAAGTACGGTGTGACGCCGGTCGCCCGGGTGATCATCGCCGCGACCGCCCCGGTGGCGGGCAGGAGACCCTCCACCGAGGGACCGGTGGGATCGGGATTCGTCGCGATGAAGCGTGCGCCGTCGCGCACCAGCCGTACCGCTTTGGTGATTGCCTCAAAGCTGTAGGTCCGAGTCTCCCCGAGGACGACGTAATCGGGTGACCGGTCGCTGAGGACGTAGCCGATGTCGTGCAGCGCCGTGGTCAGGCCCGCTTCGCCGACGACGTACGCCGATCCCTGGGGGCGTTGGGTGTGTAGGAAGAGCGCGGTGGCGAGGGCCGAGGTCCAGATCCGCTCCGGCGGGATTGTGAGTCCAGCGCCAGCCAGTCGGGCGGACAGGTCGCGGGCCGTGTAGATCGAGTTGTTGGTCAGCACGAGAAAACCCAGGCCTGCCGCGCTGATCCCGACCAGAAAGGCATCCGCGCCCGGAATGGGATGTTCCTCATGGACCAGAACACCGTCCATGTCGATGAGATAGTTCTCGATCAGATGCTCCGCCATGACCCCCGATTCTCCCCGCCGGCGCTCGATGCCGTCTGCCGGGTGGTCCCCACTCGGCACCATGATGGGGACCACCCGGCCCGGACGATCCGGCGGGTTCGGTCACCTCGCCTCACCTCGCCGGGTTCGGGTGATCCCGTCTCACAGCACCGCGATGGCGGCGATCTCCGGTTCGGTGGGCGACATCAGATACAGGGATGGGACGATGAGCCAGTCGGCGAATCCCCCGTCGCAGGCGTAGGCCTGCGCATGGCCGGGCGACCGGAACGGGCCGATGACTCCCTGCACCTGCCGGGTCCCCTGCTCCAGGACGATGATCGCCCAGCTGCCCGTCCGGTCCGGTGCGGGTGTCCCCCACTCCGACTCCGACAAGTCCATCACATAGTCCATCTGTGCCCCTTCGCGAACGTCCCTCACCGGTATCCACCGAGCCGCGGGGTGGTAAAGCACCCGGGATATCTTGACGCTTTCACGCAGCTTTGCGCATCGAAACGCCGGATGTCGACCTGGGTCGGTCCGGGATCCTCCGCCGGCAACGGCCGGGTGCGGCCCGTTCGTACATCCGTGAGTACATCGCCGAGCCGGCCGGGAGCGGAACGCAGATGTGTGTGACGAAAATCGAAGTTCCCGTGTGGGGATCCCCTTGGGAGGGAGGAGAAGACGGTGCGTTTTCCCGCACCGACACTCGGGTGATGTCGCAGGCCGGTACTTTGCCCGCTGCCCGCGCTCGCGGTCGTGCAGCCGCATCTACCGCCGCGCATACCGCCGGTCCGGCGTATTGCTATGGCGGTAGCCGGGACAGCCGCCCCGGAGCCGCAGAGCCCCGGAGCCCATTTGGCGGTGCCCGTCTGGTGGTGCCCCTCGCGGTGTGCCCCTTTGGTGGTGCCCCCGCGGGGCCTCTTCGGTGCCCCCGCGGCGCCTCGGTGCCGCAGCGGGAGGTTGAACCGGGTACGTGGGACGCCGGGCGTCGCGTCACCGGCGCGGTCGGGAGTCGCTCCCGACGCAACGTCAGGATTGAGCTGTGCGTCTGCTTTGTCGCTGACTTCTTGCTATCTGGGGGACCCGTGAGCCGGCGCCGGAGCGACTACCGCACCTGGGAGGAACTGACCAGGGAGGAACGTCGACGCGGGCTGGCAGTTCTTTCCGTGGTCGGGGTCGTGGCGGTGGTCGTGGTGTTCCTCGTCGTCGGGGCCGGTGGCGGGGCCGGTGGCGGGGCCGGTGCGGCGGCACCGCCAACCACCGACGTCAAGGCCCGGCTCACGTCCTGGTACGCCACCACCGCCCAGGTCCGTTCGGAGGTCGTGCGGGCGGTCAACGCGGTACGGGCCGACATCCAGGCGGCGGACGGCATGTCGCTGAAACCGGCCTGCGCCGACCTGGGGCGGGCCGTCGACCGCATCGGACCTCTGGGCCTCCCGCCCGTCGAGAGCGTGAGCAGGAGTTGGACCGAAGGCGCCGGTGCCTACGCCCAGGCGGTCACGGCGTGCGGGAACCTGTTCGACGGCACACCCGTCCCCCCGCCGGTGCTGCTGCAGCGCACGACCGACGCCCTCAACGCCGGCGACGGGCACTGGACCATGCTCGTCGCCCAGATCGGGGCCCCGGCGCAGATCGTTCCCACCGGCTGAGCGCACCCGGCCGGCCGCTCGCCGGACGACTCGGCCCGCACGTCCTGTCAAACTCGGCTACGTGGACTTCTTCCCGGGCTTTGAGCGCGATGCCCGACCCGCGTGACCTCGACGACGCCCTGCGGTCGGTCCGACCGGCGAGCGAGGACGACGTCGACGTGATGCGCGACATCGAGCGGACCGCCGGAGTGCTGTTCGCCGGGATTGGGATGACCGACATCGCCGGACATTCTCCGCTTTCGGCCGAGAAGCTGGCGGAGTATGTCGCCGGGGGGCGGGCCTGGGTGAGCGACGCCCCGGTGGGGGTCGCGGTGGGCTACGCCCTCGCCGACGTCCTCCCCACGGACGTCTCCGAGCCCGGGCCGGGGACCGACGGCGCGCCGCCACGCGTGGGGACTCCGGCGGCGAGTGTCCATCTCGAACAGCTCTCGGTGCGTCCGGAGCACGGGAGGTCGGGTCGGGGCCGGGCGCTGAGCCTAAGCGTGATCGATTATGCGCGCTCCCGTCGTGTGCGGAGGGTGACGTTGTCGACCTTCCGGACGGTGCCGTGGAACGGTCCGTTGTATGCGCGGTGGGGCTTCCGGGAACTGGTGGCGGCCGAGATGACCCCGGCGCTCGCCGACCTCGTCGCGCACGAGAGCGAGCTCGGCCTCGCCCCGAACTCCCGCATGCTGATGGCCATCGATCTCGACTGAGCGCCGGACCGGCGGGACCCGCGGACGACCCGCGGCTACGACCGGGTCCGCGACAACCTCGACCGGCACGGGACGTACGCCTTGTCGGCGTTCCTCGGCGAGTAGGTCTATACGGCTGTGCGTGGACCGGCCAGTCCCGTGGGACCGTCCTACCGGTCTGACAGGCCGTGCCACGGCACCGGACGGCCAACACCGACATGCAATAATGACCTCTTTTGGCCGATGAGCGAAACCGTCGGACCTCTGTGGCTTACTTTGGGCGGTGAGCCTGGAGGAGGAACCTATGTTGCGGAACGTGATCAAGCCGATCCGGGAGGAGCTTGAGGCGCGCCGGAAGTCGATCTTGGATCGATATCGGCCTGACCGCTGACGAGCTTCGAGCCCGCTGCGACGCCTACGCGCTCACCGGCGACGAGTTCGAGGCACTCACCGAGCTGGAAAAGATCGACTACCTACTTGGTTGCGCACTGGCAGTTCCACGCGGAGCGCGGTGCATTCAGTGCCCTCCTTGCACATGCCGGCAAGAAAACGCCGCATGACTTGGCGTCCCTCCATCTTCCTGTGGGCGGGGCGCGGATGCGACCGTGTCTCGAGGACTTCATCCAGTTCCTGATTTCTGAATGCAGCTTCGATGCAAAGGAGGGTTGGCGCGCGGTCGTCGAGGCTGGCCGGATCCGTTGGCGTCAGCGTCAGATCGGCGCCCTGGTCCACGATGCTCCCGAGGAAGCGATCCGGGTCTTGGAAGAGAACGGCTACGTAGTCACCCGCAGTAACGACCCGCTCGTGGGCAATGCGGAGAAGCTCGCCCGCTGGTGATGCTCCGGGCACGTCGCTGTGGCAGGTAGAGCAGGGCTCAGGCTGAACTTGTCTCGCAGCACAGCGCGCGGACCTGCGGACTACCCGCGACATGCATCCGTTGCCCACGTTGCGCGTCGTCGCCACCGCCTCGACGGTTAGGAGTCGAAATAAAATAACTTGCGCGTTTCGAACCCTCCACAGGCCTGTGACCTGCGATGATGCTCTCGATCACGTATTTGTTACTTCATTACGTCCCCTTAGACGCCGTCCTCCTGTAGCTTGCCGCTCCATATGTCGGTAGCGGGGGCTGCAATGCGGATGCGGGGACCACGCATGTCGTTAGGTCTGGGAGGTTTCAACCTCTCCGGACCGAGGATCGGCTTTGGTGGCGGCTGGGGTGGCGGGGGTCTGATCGGCTCACTCACCCAATTCTGCGTGGCGATGATCCAGCTCTGCATATTGATGGCGTGGTTCTCGGCGCTGCTCAGCTTGCAGCGCAGCACGATTACCGGGTTGGGCCACGGCCTGCCAGGCGCCTCGTCCATGCCGTCAGGATGGCCCGGCCGGCGCGGCCGCGCCGTATCCTTCGCGTGGGCTCCGGCATGGGTACCCGGCAGCTCAGGCTCTGGAGGTTGCCCCACGCCGGGTGTTCCACTCGACTCGGCTGATCGCATAGACGTTGTTCGCCCTCCATGGGCCGACGTCAGCCACCTCCCGGAAGGTCATCCCAAGCTTGCGCGCGATCGCGTTCATCCCCGCGTTCTCCTGGTGCGTCGCCGTGATGAGCTCGTCGACGGGCAGCCGCTGGAAGCCGAAGTCGAGCGCTGCCCGGATCGCCTCGGTGCCAAGCCCTTGGCCCCAGCGATCGCGGCGGATCGACACCGCGACCTCGACTTCCGGCCAGCCGTCCGCGAAGTACGTCCCGGCCCGACCGAGGAACTCCCCCGTCTCCCGATCCTCGACCGCCCACATGCCATGACCGCGGATCACCCACATGCCGATGAGATGGGTGACGAGACGCTCTGTTCCGGCCGCGCCGAAGGTGCCGTCGAGATACCGCATCGTCTCAGGGTCGGCGTTCATCGCCGCGTACGGTTCAAGGTCCGCGGCCCGCCAACCACCCAGGACCAGCCGATCCGTGACGACCGTCGGTATCTCGAAGACGGACGGGGCGTCGTAGACGAAGGTCATACGTGGCCTCCGGTCAACGCAAGCCGCGGCCGGGCTTTCCATCGGTCCCAAAAGTCCCGTACGGGCTCCACCGCCGGGTAAGAGCCGAACCCGGCGGCCACTTCGACGACCCGCGCGGAAACAGACGCGGTAGGACTGGCATCCAACAACGCAACAGCACGCCCGGCGACTGTCGCGGCCTCGTCGACCGCTGGCCGCTCGCGGTTGGTAAGGCTCCAGGCAATCGCTAGCAACGCATTCCCGTAATCCTCATATCCGGTAGCGCGGTCGGTCTCGTAAGCGACGACGGCTCGACGGGCGATCGGCTCGGCCTCGATACCGGCGCCGATGCGAGCGAGCACGCCGGCCTCGAACATGGCCGCGGTCGCCTGCCCGAACGGGCTGCACCCCGGCTGCAACGGTAGATCTGTCACCGAGGTGCGCATCCGGTTCAACGCCGCCCGGGTGCCGCCGACATCGCCGAGCGCGCCGAGCGCCCGCGCTTCGTACGCGGCCATACGGGCACGGGTGTACGGGCCGTCGGCCACCGCGGCGGTCCGCTGCGCCGCGGTGGCCGCTTCCCGGTAGCGCCGGCCGTAGAACGCCAGCGTGGACAGCATCTCTCCCACTGACGCGGCCAGCACGACATCGTTGGTCTGCTCGGCATGCTCACCCGCGAGGCGCACGAACCGGCGGGCGGTGACGGTGTCACCGAGGTTGAACGCCAGCCTGCACAGCATGTACGAGGCGTAGCCGGCCGCAACAGTCAGTTGCACCTGCGACCGTGCGCGGGCACCGCCGCTACGCAGGAGTGTGTGTGCCGACTCCCAGGTTCTCCACACCTTCGGCGCGAGCTGGTGATGCGGCTCGATGGTGAACGCGGCAGCATGGTTGTTAATCGAGTCGTCGATCTCGTC
>NZ_CDWRCL010000004.1:46078-47895 GCF_977927575.1 Frankia sp. CcCS3 | reverse complement strand
CGTGGGCCGGTCGCACCGACACCGGGTCGGCGGCCCCGCGGTCGCGCGGGGATTCAACTATGCAATAACCGAAGGCCGGGGATTCCTGAGATAATCCATCGGTTCGCGGACCGCAGTAGGTCCGTTGCGAAAAGGTGGCCTTCCGGGAGCCGGAATGAGCATTTTCAAAGTCGGTTTTTCTAGATCTTTTCCTGCTCCAGGACGAAGACGGCTTGGGTGAATGCGCCGACCCGGCGTTGGCTGGAGTGTTTCCGCTTTTTTGGACGCCCTTTAGGCTGCCAGCTGGCTGATGTTTCTGTGGCCTGGCTCGTATTCCCTGGGTGTCAAGTACTCGAGGGACGAATGGCGACGTGTTGTGTTGAAGTAGTTTTCTATCCAGTCGGCGGTCTTTCTTTTCAGGTCGACGAGGTGGGCCAGGGGCGGGTGTGGATGAGTTCCTTGTGGTAGAACACGTCTCAGCCGCGTGGCCGGTCACAAACGTGCCGGCCACGCCGTGGCTGACGGTTAAGGTGGAACTGAAGAGCACTGCAAACGGTTTACCCGGGACCCCGAGGTGGGGGACGTGAGCGGTATGGAGTGGAGTTGGCAGCCGTACCCGGACGCGGTCGGTCGCAGGGATCTTCCTCCTGTCGAGCCCGGTCGCATCGTCGGCCTGGGCGCCTTGTGTGATCTGTGGGCGCCGCGCGCCGACGACGGGAGTTCCCAGAGCTTCTCGGTCAGTGAGTTCGTCACGCTGGACGACGGCCGGCGGGTGATCTTGTATGAAGATCGCGGCTTCACCGTCAGCCGGATACTCGGTGATCCAGGTCTTGGCGCGGGCCAGTTCGGCGAGACCCGCGACAGCATCACCCAAGACGTGTTGAACGTCGTACTCCCTGATGGCGAACAGCCCAGTGAGGACCACCCCTGGTCGTGGCTGGCCGACCTGGGGCGGGCGCGCGGTCTGGACGTGACCGCGGACGAGCTGCGAGGCCTTCCGTACGAGGTGGTCCTCACCGACGCGGTGACCCGATGGCTCAGCACCCGAAATCTCAGACACGGAGGTCCAACGTGGTCGGATCAAGGAGAGGCTGAGTGATCGGTGCCGTCTGCCGGTGGGACACCGCCGGGTGAATCGCTGTGGCCAGGGCAAGCAGCGCGATCGCGGGCACCGCGATCCCCTATCTGACAGCATGAGGTAAGACAGCTCCCTGCGTCAGCTGGTTTCCTCACGCTGCCGACGAGGGCGTTCGTCGAACAGCTCGGACCTGCAAGCGCGGCCCGCACCGCGTCTTGATCTTAAAACGAGGATTTGGGCAATGTGCGGGCTACATGCTGGCCTCTCGTCAACGATCGGATCACGGACGCACTGACGGGCCACTGCCCGGCGGCCGATCCGGTGCCGACGGGTGACGTGGCGGACAGCACCGGCGCGGGCTGTGAGATCCTGGAGTCGCACCCGGCGGGCACATGGCGGGCAGACTCCGGCGAGCCGGACGTAGCCTGACGTCGTCTCCGCAGGTCAGGAGGGCTCGCCTAGTGGCCGATGGCGGCGGTCTTGAAAACCGCTACGGGGAGTGATCCTCGTCGTGGGTTCGAATCCCACGCCCTCCGCTTTACCAGGCTTTTTGTCGCCGGAGACAGCTGGCGACGATCAGCCTGGAACAGCTGAAGATCCTTGTGGGCACGAAATGGGCACGCTGGGACGTGACCGGGGATCGCAGCCACCGTCCCCGCTGCGTTCTGCCTCGCTGAGTGCAGCAGGTGGACAGATAGCGTCCCTGTGATGGTTGTCGAGCGGGCCCGGCGGATGCGGGCCCGGCGGGAAATGTGGAGGG
>NZ_CDWRCL010000004.1:36879-45676 GCF_977927575.1 Frankia sp. CcCS3 | reverse complement strand
TTAGCGACGGTGTGGAGACCGTGAACCGTGACTGACCCTCCACGCTTCGGCCGCCTCACGAAGCGCACTTTGTGGGTGGGTGTGTAGGAGCGGGAATCTCTCTCCAGGAGAGGCTCGTCGTGCGGGGCCGCAGTCGCCCGCAGGCCGAACCCTTCTGAGCGGGACTGGGCCTGCTTCGCGGGACTGGGCCTGGTCGACTCCGATCCGATGTACGGATCCTGCACCATCGGCCTCGGCGACAGGCAGGAACCGCTCATCCGGTTCCGCACCGACGGGCACGTGGCCCGCGCAGCACCATCGGGCGACTCGGAATGGAGCGGCCGGTCTCGATGAAACTGATGCGTCAGGCGGAACTGTCGGCTCGCAACGCCAGTCCGAGTTGACTGATCCGGCGTCGCTCCCGCCACCCTCGCAGCAGTGCGCCGGCACTCACGCCCGGGATCCCCTCACCGCCGGCCCTGGCGATGGCGTCCGCCATGCGCTTGACTATAGCTAGTCCAGTGGTATTGGTGGGTATCAGTAGTCATTTTTTGACTGTCCGGCGATGTTCCAGGCGTCGCTCGGCCCGGCACGGTTGTTTCCGGCGCGGGTTCCCGCTAGCGGTCGGCCGTCGCCGATGACGATCCGTCCGGGCGGAACGCTCTGGTTCGCGAGCTCCGGAAGCGTTGCCGCAGGACAATCACCCTGAACACTCGACAGCCGGTTGCGTGACGCTTGTGCAGGTCTGCGACAGGATGGCCGGGTGCCTCCCCGTCGGTCGACATCCCCTCGCGCGATCCCGGCCGCCAACACCCCACCCCGGCGTCCACGCGCGGTTTCCGTCACACTCCGTTCCCCAGATGAACAATCCATCCAACAGGCGTTGCCGATCCAGGTCTCTCGTCGCCGGCAGCCCGACAAGACAGTGCAGATCCCGGTCACGGCCAGTTGTGCCGGCTGTGAAGAGCGGTGGACCGATCCGGCCACGACCCATTGCGGGTCCTGCCACCAGTCCTGGCCGACGGTGCAGGGCTTCGATGAGCATCTGGTCGATTGCCCGGCTCATCCGGTGATCGCGACTCGTCGGGTCAAGCGGGAGCGTGAGCCGTCGGGCGCCAACGTGGCCTGAGTCCGTCCTTCCCCCGTGACCGCGGTCTTCCTCCGCATGCGGCCGGTTTCCGCCGGACGTCTCGGTCACGGGCGATCGGCGGCCGGTAGGCGGCCGATGTGTTTTCGAGCCGCTGTCCTGGCCGAGCCCGGATCACGACGGTGAGGCCCGGCACCGAAGGCCGGAACCACTCGGCGATTCCGTGCAACGGACCGGTGAGGCGGGCGAGAAACTGCTACGTTCCGGCGCTGGAGCACCCGTGAACGCCGCTGCACCGTGTCGATCATCCGGCCGGGATTCCGTCCGTGCCGTGCGCCATCGGATCGCGGATCGAGGATCGCGGGCTGCGGACGGAGGAACGGATGACGGTCTGCGGATTGGTCCGGCTGGACGGGGTGGACGTCCGGCGGGCGTCCCTGACCGCCATGCTGGCTTCATCGTCGTTTGGGCTGCCCGCCGCACGCGGTGTCCACCTCGACGGAGCATTCGGGACGGTGACCGCCGCGGACCTGCGGGCGAACCCGACTCCGCCGATCGCGGTCGACGACGCGGGGCTCGTGGTGATCGCGGATCGTCCGTCCCGCCGTCCCGAGGGAAACGAGACGGCCCGGATGCTGGCGGCCGCCTACCGCAGCGGCGGCAAGTGGGCGTTGCTCCGGTCCACCACGCGGACGGTGACGATCGTCTGGGACCCGCGGCGCGCCCAGCTGGTCCTCGTGCGACCCGCCAGTACGGCCGACGAACTGATCACCTGGTCGGACGGGCGCCTGTTTGCCTTCGGTGCCGAGGCTGACCAGGTGCTGTCCGCGGAGATGCTCGCTCCGCCCTCCCGGTTGGCCCGGCTCCGGCGGCTCACCGCCGGTGAGGTCCTGACGATCGCCGTGCCCGCCCGTCTCCGCCGCCCCGCACCGGCGGCGTTCCGCCTGGCTGGAGTTGACTCGGACGTGTCCTGAGGCGACGTCTCCCGGCGCGTCGGCTTCTGCGTCTCCCGGCGCGTTGGCTTCTGCCTGCGTCGGCAGAAGCCAACGGCGGCCTCTGCCTGCGTCGGCCTGCCCTGAGATGTCCCGACGTCTCTCGACGCCGTCAGGCCGGTCCTCAGGTCCGTCAGGTTGTGGAGGCCTCGGCGCTCTGCGCGGGCTTCGCGGGCTTGGTGGGCCCGGTGGCCGGGCCGGCCGGAGCCGCGGCGGCGGACAGCTGGCTCTCCCGCACAAGGGAGGTGACCCGCCGCTCGGCGAAGAACGACAGGAACGGGATGGTGCCGGCAAGCATGATCGTGATCGTCCGGGTCGAGGACAGCCGGCAACGGTTCGCCAGATCGAAGGAAGCGGCGAGATACACCATGTACAGCACACCGTGGAGCGGGCCGACGGCCGCCACGATCGCGTCGTTGCCGCCGATGTACTTCATCGGCATGCCGATGCACACCAACGCGATCAGCCCCACACCGACGATGTAGGCGATGGCCCGATACCGCAGCAGGGATGCGCGAATCGCCGTCGCGGAGGCACGTCCTGTGGTGGCCGTACGGGTGGGGTCGGGCAATGCCGTCATCAGCGGGCTCCGTTGATGTGCTTGAGGGCGTCCCGAAGGGCGTCACGCTCGTACAGTGAGGCGAGATAGCGGTTGTAGGCGTCGAGTTCGTCGTCCTCGGCGGACTGCTCGGCGGTGCCGGTCGTCAGCATTTTGGGGCCCGTGTCGAGATCCGGTCGCCATGGCGCCTCGGGGGCGATCCGGCCGTGGGCACCCCACCGCGGCCCGGTGGTGTCCTTGGGCGCCAGATCCTCCTTCATCATCTTCACCCACCAGTACACGACGAAGGCGGCGAAGACAGGCCACTCGACCCCGTAGAAGAGGTTTTGCAACGATCCCTGCGGGGATTCGCCCTTCGTCAGCTGCCAGATGCCCATGCGGATGAAGAATGCGATCAGGAAGAGCGCGAGGAGATGACGCGCGATCCACGAGGGTGACAACAGCAGCCGACGCACGAGGTTGACGCTACCTCTCCCCGGCCGGTCAGCGTAGGGCGCGTGGCACCTTCCCGGGACCGGACTCACACCCGGGACCGGGGCGCCGGGCGGCGTGGGAGGGGGCGCGAGGGGCTGGCCGACCTTGGCCGGGCCGGCCAGCCCGCGTGCCGCCGTCGGCGGCCGCTTGGCGACCCGTCCGCCGGGCTGGGGGGGTAGCCGGGGAGCGAACGGGCCGAAACACCGCCGGACCTCCTGGCGCGGGGGCCGGTATGGCGTTCATCTGTCAGTCGTCCGGCGGAGGTTGATTGGTTGCCGTCGTTGTGAAGATTTTTCGTCCGCATGGTTCCCCATGGTTCCGCATGGTCAAGTGCAGACCCACGTAACCGCGCAGACCCACGCCGTCAGCGCAGGACTGCGGCCGCCAGTGTCCAACCCGACGTGCCCCCGCTGGAGATGGTGATCGACGTCGTGCCGATTCCGGCCGGCAGCCCGATGCTCACCACTCCATCGGCCGAGCCATCGGCGATCGGTGAAGGCAGGGTCTGGGTGAAGGTCTGCGTGCCGCCGATGGAGGTGACGATGATCTGTACCCGCCCGGAACCGGATCCGAGGAGGACGTCCAGGGTGAGCGGAGACTGCGAGACGAAGACCGTCAGCCGGGCCGAGCCCTGCAGGGACAGCCGGTCGGTGTCGTCCACGCCGGTCGCGACCGGCGTGCCCTCCGTCCAGTCGAATCCGGAGGATGACGGCACGGACGTGCCCAGCAGGGTGTCGGTGTCGATCAGCGGCATCACAATGGCGGCCCGGTTCTGCACACCGTTCCACGAGCCCCCGAACAGCACCCAGTCGAGAGTTCCGGGGCCCGGAAGCCGCACCTGTGACCCACTGGGGAAGGGGGCGACGGTGCTGGTGTAGATCCCGCCGCCGATGCCCGCGAACGTTCCGCTGGGCAGGGAGGATCTGCTGTCACCATGGTTCGCGGACGGTCCCGCGGACGGTGACGGTGCGCCGCCACCACCGCTCGCGGACCCCGGGTCCGCCGGGTCCGGGCCGGCGGCGCTGCCCCCGGATGTTCCGGCGGGGCTCGACTTGGCCGGTTCCGGTGGGACCACCGTGGTGGCCTGGGGCGACGCGGCCGGCGTCCGCACGACCGGAGACGTCGTGACCGGCGTGGCGGACGGCCGCGGCTTCGCCGTGACGGTCGTCGTGGGCGGAGCCGGGGAGTTCGATCCTGACGGCCCCAGCAGGGCCAGGGCCGTCAGGGCCATGATGCTCACGATGGCGAGTAGCGCCCCCGCGATCGTGCCGCGTCGGGCAACCGAGTGCCGCCGGGAACGGGGCCAGTTGTGGGACCGGGGGAGCCGGTCGGGGCTGGTAGACTGGCTGGACCGGCGCCGTCGGCTCGATGGGGCCTTCGTGACGGTACGGCCCAGGCGGTGCTGCCGGGTGATGATCCGGCCATCCTCGGTCCGGGTGCTGGAGCCGATCGAACCAGGCGGTCTGAGTGGTCCGTTCGCGCTGAGTGGACCGCTCGGGCCGACAGGTCCGATCGGGCCGAGGGGGCGGATGATCGTGCCGCTCAGGGGAGCATCGACTGCCGCCGCGACACGTCTGCGGATGCGATCGGAGTCGGGGCGGTGCCGGCCCATCTCGGCGCTCAGCATGCCGCGGAGTCGGTCGGGGAACGGGAGCTCCCCCAGATTGCCGCCATGACCGTCGCCGCCGCGGAACTCGCCGACGCGATCGGCTGACCCTCGACCATCTGCGCTCGAGCTGTTGGTTCCACGGTCGCCTGTTCCGTGGTCGCTAGCCACGCGGCCACCCGTCCCCGGAGCGGAGGGACGGCAATCGGCCGGAGGCCCGCCGCGCCGCGCCGCCGCGCCACCCTGCGCATCATGATCGGGCCCCTGGAACCCCGGGCGCCTTCTGCGTCATCTATGCCTCGCCGACTCGCTGTTGCCACCAGGGCCATAGCTTGACGCGGCCGAGGCAGGCGAACGCCGACCGGCTCGGACCCGCCGGTTTGCCGGACTGACCACTGCCCCGCCGCCGTCCCAGGCGACCCGAGCCCGATCGGGACCCATTCACCCGGGAACCGCCCGATCGGGATGTGGCGCCGCGTGACGTGCCCGACTGACCGGACGCTACCTGTGGCCTCGCCACCTCCGCGGCACCGGCCGGCGGTAGCTCGGTGTTCTGGAGAATCCGCTCCAGTTCGGCGACTCCCTTGGCGGTCTGGCTCTTCACCGTGCCGACGGAGATACCCAGCGTGCGAGCCGTCTCGATCTCCGACAGGTCGAAGGCGTAGCGGAGCACGACACACGCACGTTTGCCCGGCGGCAGTGTCATCAGCGCGGAGCGCAGATCCATGACCGCGGGGAGATCGGGTATCCGCGCCGACTGGTCGGCCCGCTGACCAAGGAAGAGCAGCCCGCGTCGCTCGCGGACGACCTTCCGGACCCGGTCGGCCGCCAGGTTGGCGACGATCCGCCGGACATACGCCAGTGGAAGGTCTGCGGAGCGGACCCGGTCCCATGCGGACCAGGCGGCCGTCAGAGCGTCCGCGGTGATGTCGTCCGCGACGTCGTGATCGCCAGTCAGGAGATACGCAAACCGGCTCAGCTCGCGGTGATGTCTCTCGAAGAAGGCATGAAACTCCGCCTGGGTATGGGGATGTTCGGGCTCGTCGTCGGCCGCGACCGCTTCCACTGGCACGCTCCCCGGGCCCGTCGAGGCCGGCGCGTCCGCGGCGCCGGCCGGACAGCCGATGCTGTGGTCGTCTGTCACTGGTTGCAGAGAACCATGAGTTCAGGGCGATGTGCATATGACGGTAGCGACTCGATCGGGTATGCGTCGTGGTACCTGGATGCCGAGTGGGGCGGTCACTGTTAATACGCTCGAAGCAGTGGCTTTACCCTCGGTCCGATGATGTCGGGCTGGCCACACATGGTGATGGTCCTGGCGCGCGTTGGCATCGGCCACGGGGACAAACCCGTCTCGGACCGGCCGAGGCAGCCACATTATAGGATATAGAGGCATAGGACTTGACGGCATAGGGCCGGAGGTGCGAGCCGATGAACCGAGATCCGGGCGGGACGGTCGCGAGGACGGGGCGGCGCACGGATGCGCGACGCCGGTCCAGCGGGATGGCCGGCGATCAGGCCGCGGCGAGGGTCGAGCGGCCGACATGGGATGCTAGGAAGATGTTTCCGCCGCGACGCCCGCCGGGTACGGCGAAATCTGTGTCTGTCCTGTCTGTCCTGTCTACCCGGTCTGGTCTGTTTACCCCGTCTGTCGCGATGCCCGAGGCCGTCCGTCCCCATCGCCCGAGTCCCCCGCCCCCGCTCGATCCGGACGCCCCGATCCCGGATGATCCAGGCCCGCTCCTGCCCGACGCTCCTGACCTGCCGCCGGCTCCGCACGAGCCCTCGCCGTATACCGAGCCGGCTCCCGGCTCACCCCAACCGGAGCCCGAGCCGGTCTGAGGCCCGAGCCGGCGTCGTCCACCCCACCGGAACATCTGTACGGCCGTGGCATGAACATGCCCGCACGCCGGATGATGCCGCGGCGTCGCGTGCCGAGGAGCCGTAGCGTGTGACGGGTGCATGCTGTGACGGTGAAAGCGCCCGGTGGGCCCGAGGTCATGACGTGGTCGACGGTGGCTGACCCTCCTGCCCCGGGGCCCGGCGAGGTCACCCTGGAGGTGGTCGCGATGGCGGTGAACCGCGCGGACCTGCTCCAGCGGCAAGGTTTCTACCCGCCGCCGCCCGGCGCCTCTGAGATCATCGGGATGGAGTGCTCCGGGCGGGTGGCGGCTCTCGGCGTCGGCGTGGACCGGGTCGAGGTCGGGGCCGAGGTCGGGGCCGAGGTGTGCGCGTTGCTCAGCGGGGGCGGCTACGCGAGTCGGGTGAACGTGCCGGTCGGCCAGGTGCTGCCGGTCCCGGCCGGGGTCGACCTCATCACGGCGGCCGCTCTGCCCGAGGTGGCCTGCACGGTGTACTCCACGGTCTTCGGCATCGCCGGTCTGCGCGACCATGAGGTCTTCCTCGTGCACGGCGGGGCGTCCGGCATCGGGACCTTCGCGATCCAGGCGGTCCGCGCGCTACGTCCGAACGCGCTGGTCGCGACCACCGCCGGCACTGCGGCCAAACTGGCCAGGGTGCGGGGGCTCGGCGCCCACCTCGCGGTCTCCTACCGCGACGACGACTTCGTTGCCAGGATCCGCGAGACTACCAACGGCCACGGGGCGGACGTCATCCTCGACAACATGGGCGCGGTGTATCTCGCCCGCAACGTCGCCGTGTTGGCCGTGGGAGGCCGCCTGGTAGTCATCGGCCTGCAGGGCGGGGTGAAAGGGGAGCTCAACCTCGGCGCCCTGCTCACCAAGCGGGCGGCGGTCCACGCCGCGTCGCTGCGCGGGCGGCCGGTCGAGGAGAAGGCCGACATCGTGGCCGGTGTCCGCGGCGACTTCTGGCCGGCGATCGAGGCGGGGGCGATCCGGCCGGTCGTCGATCGGGTGTTGCCGATCACCGAGGTCGCGCGGGCACACCAGCATGTGGCTGATTTCGGACATGTCGGAAAGGTAGTACTCACGATCCCGGAATGACCCTCGATGGGTGACACTCGGCGTGACCGTGGAGGCGAAGCCAGTGCCGTGAGAGGCGGATCACGGGGCAGGATAGGGGGCATGACGGATCAACCGGAACCCCGCGTCATGGTCGTCGGGCCTGACGGCGCGCTGCACGAGACCGCGGACTCGGGGGTACTCAACCGACCGGTGCGGCCGCTGGCCCCAGGCGGTGACCAGGCGCTGCAGGCTGCGGAGGACCCGGACGGCGGCAACCCCATCGCCGCGCTGGTCGCCCAGCCCGACAAGGTGATGCGCATCGGCACCATGATCAAACAGCTGCTGGAGGAGGTCCGGGCCGCCCCGCTGGACGACGCGAGCCGAGTCCGGCTGCGCGAGATCCACCGCAGCTCCATCCAGGAGCTCTCCGACGGGCTTGCCCCGGACCTGCACTCGGAACTCGATCGGCTGTCGCTGCCGTTCGACGAGGAGCGCACGCCGTCAGATGCCGAGCTGCGGATCGCCCAGGCACAGCTGGTCGGCTGGCTCGAGGGTCTGTTCCACGGCCTGCAGACCGCGCTGTTCGCCCAACAGATGGCCGCCAAGGCTTAGCTCGAGGAGATGCGCCGGCGGGCCTTGCCGAGCGGGCAGCAGCCCGGCAGCGAGACGTTCGGCCGCGGGGCCTACCTCTGACCGTCCGGGACTCGCGAGTCCCCGATCCGTGAGTCCCGGACCACCTGGCCACCTGGCCAGCGGACGAGCGGACGAGCGGACGAGCGGACGAGCGGACCAGCGGACCAGCGGACCAGCGGACCAGCGGACCGCGAGATCGTCTGTGGTCTGTCTGCGGTCGGTTACCGCCGTTCGCGGCTCCGGCCGCCGGTGCACGAACAGCGGGAGATCGTGAACGCGATGGCCTACTGGGTGCGGGCCGGGTGTGCCTGGCGGTCCCGTCACCACGATCCAATCCACGTGATGCCCCGAATGCCGGTGGCGGGACTGTTATGATCCGGCTTGGGCGGAAGATGATCCGCGCCTGGGATGTCGTCAGCCATCCGGCACAGCCGCGTCTTGGGATTTATAAAAGTTGAGGTGGCGACGCCAACCTGAACAGGGATCGGTGTAAACGGGGGAATGGAGTCGAAATGAAATAACTTGCGCGTTTCGAGCCCTCCA
>NZ_CDWRCL010000004.1:4309-36687 GCF_977927575.1 Frankia sp. CcCS3 | reverse complement strand
TATCGGGATTTCAATCTGATCGCGCTCGGTGGTTTCAGTGTTATCTACGCTGCCCATCAGAATCTTTTCGCCAGAACCGTGGTAATCAAGATTATCAATGCTGCCCTGGGAGGCGGCGACGCCGCCCGCCGTTTCAGCCGTGAATGCCAGGCGGTTGGCAGGCTGTCCCATCTTCCGGAGGTCGTGAGCGTCTTCGGAGCAGGAACGACGGCTGACGGAAGACCGTTCACCGTCATGCAGTACCTCCGCGATGGCTCCCTGGCCGAGCGGATCCGGGACGGTGGCGCGCTGTCCGTGCCGGAGGCCATCGGTGTCGGCACGCGGCTGGCCCGGGCGCTTGTCGCCGCGCACGGCGCCGGCATAATCCACCGGGACATCAAGCCCAGCAACCTGCTCGTCACCCCGGACGGGCATATCGTTCTCAGCGACTTCGGTACGGCCGCCATCATGGCCGATCCGGGTGCGTCCGCAAGCCTTGCCGCTTACACTCCCATCCACTGCGCGCCAGAGGTCCTGAACGGCGGCCAGTACGGAACCGCTGCGGATGTCTACGCCTTCGGGTCCACCCTGCACACCCTGCTCGCGGGTGTCGCGCCCTTCGCGCCCCGTCCCGGTGACGGGCCGGCGACCATACTTGCCGGGAACGTGCCCGAGCTGCCGGTGAACATCCCGCCGGAGCTGCGGAGCCTGATCCGACGGATGATGGCCCTCGATCTGGAGCGGCGACCTTCCGTCACAGAGATCGTCGAGGAGCTTGACGCTCTTGGCCGCAACGTCGGGACCAGCGCGCTGGGGGTCTCACCGGCATCCTCCGTTCCCTTGGACGACACCGTTCTCAGCGATCCGGAGGGTTCCCTGAGAACGGCGTCCGACGGCAGCCAGGGCGCGCCGAGAGCGAGGGACACGAGCGAGTCGCCAACCATCGTGCACCACAAGGTTTCTGAAGGCGACCGCGCACCCGGTCGGCCAACGGATGCGCGAGGCCTACGGCGGGGCCGGAGACTGGTCGTTCCCGCGGTCGTCCTCACCGTCCTCCTGCTGGCATCCGGGGCCATGGTCGGCGTCTGGCGACTGACGGCGATTTCGGCGGGCGGACCGGCGACCGTTGCTCCCTGGACCTCGCCGGCTCACCCGACCCTCCGCACGCCGACGACCAGCCCCGCGTCGCCGCGAACAGCGCCAGCCATGGTCACCGCGCCCGCGCCCGTGGCCGCGACGCCGAGCGCCGCGCCGTCCCCGACTCCCGCCGTCGTACCGTCGACGACCGTGGCGGAATCAGATCCACCGGACCCGCCTGTGGCCAGCCCGTCAACCGTCCCACGGTTCACGGCGAGTCAGGAAAGCCTCTACGATCTTCTCAAGGCTTCCGTTCTCAATCGTTCGACGTGCAGGGGGCGCGCCGACCTGGAATCGAAATACGACGTGATCGCAGCGCTCTCCTGCAAGACGGCAACCGACACCACGTTGGTCTATCTGCGAAAATTCTCCACCCGGAGCGCCTATAACGACTATTTCGCCGGGCAGCGGTCCCACGTGGACGGGACCGGCCGATGCCGCTCCGGGGAGGAGGGGTCCAGCCGGTGGAACCACAACGGCGACGAACGCGGACCGCTTGTCTGCATCCGTCTCAGCAACGGTGACTACCGGATCGCCTGGGGCTTCGACGACGACAAGGTCGCGGTGTCCAAGGAGGGTGCCAGCCTGTCGAGCCTCTACAGCTGGTGGGAGGATCACGCGAACCTGCTGACGTCCTAACCGTCCAGGATGTGAGAACCCCGTCGGCCCGGCGGCGGGGTGACCAGGTACGAGAGCATCCGCGTCCGTCCCCGGAAGGCCCGGCGGTCAGTTCGCCGGGCTGACCGAGGACATGCTGAAGTCGGGGATCCGTACCGCGGGCATGCGGGTGAGCGTGAACCAGTCCGCCCATTCCCGCGCCATGGTGCGGGTGGTGGCGCCGATCTCGGCCAGGCGGCCGAGCAGGTCGACCGGTGACTCGTTGAAGCGGAAATTGTTGACGGCCCCGGTGACCTCACCGTTCTCCACCAGGTAGACCCCGTCCCGGGTGAGGCCGGTGAGCAGAAGCACCTCGGGATCGACTTCGCGAATATACCACAGGCTGGTGAGCAGGAGCCCGCGTTTCGTCGAGGCGATCATCTCCTGCAGCGACGCGGAGCCTCCGCCGTCCAGGATCAGATTGTCGATCATCGGGGTGGTCGGGACCCCGGTGGCACGGGCGGACGCGCGGGTCTCCACGAGGGCGGCGAGGGTGCCGTCCGAGATCCAGTCGGTGGGCCTCAGCGCCAGCCCGTTGTCGAAGACACTGGACATCGACGAGGAGGACTGCGCGGTCACGAAGGGGGTCGTCGCGAGTTCCGGGTCGTGCGGATCGCTGGCCAGCCGCAGCCCCGCCGGTCCGATCGCCTCGCCGAGACGCGTGCCGCCGCCGGCCCGGCTGAAGACCGTCCGGCCCTCGGCCGCGTCCCGACCGGCAGCCGTCCAGTACATGTAGATCATCAGATCCGCCACCGCGGAGGGCGGCAGCAGCGTCTCGTACCGGCCGGCCGGCAGTTCCAGCGACCGTTCGCACCAGGCCAGCCGGTCGCGCAGCGCCGCGTCGGTATCCGCGACGTCGACGTCGGTGAAGTCACGGGTCGACTGGCCGTGCCAGACCGAGCCACCGGGAACGCCGCTCTTGGCGTTCCACTCCACGCTGCCGGTCGGTTGGCTGTACCGCAGCCGTAGCCCCGTCGACGTCCCGAGCCACGTGGTGGTCAGATTGTGCTCGGCGAAGCCGAACAACCGCCGCCCGCCCGCCCGCGTCGCGGCGAACGCCTCCGCGAGGTCCCGGGCGAAGGAGGCGAACACCGTGGTGCTGGTTCGGGCGGCCGGATCGGTGAAGGCCTCGGCCGCGCCGCCCGCCGACCCCGCACCCGCGCGGACGGCCGTTGTGTCCAGCCCGAGCAGGTCCGTGTAGTCCTCGGCATCCTCGGCGTCCCGGGCCGCGTCCTCGGCGGCGCGGACGAGCTCCGCGAGGCCGTCGGCATCGGTGGGATGCGGCAGGTCGGTGGGACGCGCGGTGGGGCGGCCGCCGGGACCGGGGGAGTCGATGGTGGAGGCCGTCCGCACCCCGAACGAGCGGCCGATGACGCTGATAACGGTGATCGACCGGTCCCGGCTGGCGCCGTTGGTCGTCAACGTGTTGTTGGCCCAGCGCAGGTTCACCGCACTGGACTCGGTGGCGATCACTACGCAGCCGTCCGCCTTCGACAGGCCCAGGGCGCGTTCGACGATCTCGTGGGTGGCCTCGCGCACCATGCTTCCTCCGTCGGCTGAGACTGGTTCCGGTCCGGCCGGCCGGCTCATCGACCGGCCTCTCGGCGAGCATTGAGGATGTTGGTGCCGCGGAACAGAGCCGACGGGCAGCCGTGGCTGACGGCCGCGACCTGGCCGGGTTGGCCCTTGCCGCAGTTGAACGCACCGCCCAGCACGTAGGTCTCGGGGCCTCCCACGGCCTCCAGGGACCCCCAGAAGTCGGTCGTCGTCGCCTGGTAGGCGACGTCGCGGAGCTGGCCGACGATGCGACCAGAGCGGATCTCGTAGAACCGCTGGCCGGTGAACTGGAAGTTGTACCGCTGCATGTCGATCGACCAGCTCTTGTCCCCGACGACGTAGATGCCGCGGTCGACCCGGCTGATCAGCTCCTCGGTCGACGGGCCGCCGGGCGCCGGGAGCAGGGAGACGTTCGCCATCCGCTGGATCGGCACATGGGCGGGGGAGTCGGCGAACGCGCAGCCGTTGGAGCGGTCGACACCGAGCACGGCGGCATTGCGGGCCGCCATCGCCCGGTCGAGCTGATACCCGACGAACTGGCCGTCGCGGACGATGTCGAACCGGCGGGTCTGCACGCCCTCGTCGTCGTAGCCGATGGTCGCGAGCCCGTGCAGGGCCGTGCGGTCCCCGGTGACGGTCATCGCCGGGGAGCCGTACCGCAGCGTGCCCAGCTGGTCGAGGGTGACGAAGGAGGTACCGGCGTAGGCGGCCTCGTAGCCGAGCGCCCGGTCGAGCTCGGTGGCGTGCCCGATCGACTCGTGGATCGTCAGCCACAGGTTCGACGGGTCGATGACCAGGTCGTACGGCCCTGGTTCGACCGAGGAGGCCCCGGACTTCTCGGCGAGCAGACCTGGGATCAGGTCGATCTCGCTCTCCCAGTCCCAGCAGCCGGCCGCGGGGCCCGCCACCAGCCACTCCCAGCCGCGACCGACGGGCGGGGCGATCGTGCGCATCGACTCGAAGCCGCCCGCGGGATCGACCCGGGTCGCCTCGATCTGGCAGATCACCCGCACCCGCTGCTGTGTCGTCGTGGTCCCGGTCAGGTCGGCGTAGTACTTGTTCTCCATCACCGCGCTGAACCGGCCGTCGACATGGTCGACATCGTGCGCCGCGAACAGCGTCCGACACAGGCCGCCGACCCGTTCGACCCGGTCCCGGGCGTCGACCGCGAACGGGTCGGTCGCGTAGGCCGAGACCCAGACCGCGTCGGTGTGGGTCGGTTCCGGGGCGAGTTCGACCGGTTCGGAGTTGAGCGGGGCGGCGACCTGGGCCATCGCGACGGCCTCGCGGGCCAGCCGCGCCGCCTCGTCCGTCGTCAGGTCGACGCCGGCGGCGAAACCCCAGGTGCCGCCGTGTACCACCCGGACAGCCAAACCCAGCGTCGCGCCTTCATGGCGACTTTCCAGCGAGGTGTCGCGGAACGACAGCGAGGAGTCCTTGAGCCGTTCGATGCGGATGTCGGCGTGCGTCGCGCCGAGATCACGTGCGGTCTGCAGAGCCGCGTCGGCGAGCGCGGTGCGCGGCAGCGCGAGGAACTCGCCGTCGATCTCGTGAGCCGGCAGCCCGGATGAGGCCGAGTTCTGGACGAGGGTTGCCATGCCCCTATCCTGGCCCGTCTGTGCGACGGATGTCGGGGCGGCATGCTCGGATGACGCTGCGCATGCAGACGCTGCGAGAGCGCGAGACCGGGAGGCGCTGCCGTGTCCGGATCCGGCCGGGCAGGCATCAACGCCGCGGTCCGCCGGGAATCCCCGTCGTCGGCCGGGAACCGGCCGGAGGGTATTCACGAAGAGTGCCCGGCCCGGTATGCGGCCCGGTCGGGATCGGGATGGACCAGAATACCCAAGAAGATCATTGTAGTTATGGGAAAAGACGCTCCAGGACGATCGCGACCCCGTCCTCATCATTCGACACGGTGATCTCGTCGGCGGCGGCCAGTACTTCGGGATGGGCATTCGCGACGGCGACCGCGTATCCGGCCCAAGCGAACATCGGTAGATCGTTCGGCATATCTCCGAACGCGATGACGTCGGCGGCGATCACCCCCCGCCCGGCGGCGAGTTCAGCCAGTGCCACCGCCTTCGACACCCCCGGTCCCGCGATCTCGAGAAGGTCCGCGCTGGAGGTTGTGACGACGGCCTCCATCCCGGCGAGTTCGACGATGGCGTCGTACACCTCCGTAAACGGAGCGCCGCCCCGCCGGACAAGCAGTTTCGTCGCCGGCAGGACGCCCAGCAGCTCCGAGAACTCCGCGACGATCTCCTCGGGATCGGGCCACATCGTCTCGAAGGCGGGTTCCCGGCCGAAGCGCACGCCGCTCTCGACCGCGAACACCGCGTCGGGAACCGCGGCGCGGATCGCCGCCGCCAGCCGCAGGGCCGTGGCCGACTCCAGGCAGCGATGGCTGACCGGCTCGCCGGAGTCGAGATCGAAGACCAGCGCGCCGTTCGCGCAGATCGCGAGCCCAGAGACCTCGGTCTGGGCGACGACGCCGGCCATCACCCGACTGGGTCGTCCCGTCACGAACACCACGGTCGCCCCGGCGCGTTCCACCCGGCGCAGCGCCCCGCGGGTGCGTTCGGACACCGTGCCGTCGCTGCGGATCAGCGTCCCGTCCAGGTCGGTGGCGATGATCGCGGGCGGAAGCACAGTCATCAAGTTAACCAGCAACATGGCGGCCGGTGGAGGGACTCCGTCGCACCGGCTCGCCGGCTGGCCGCGGAGCGCGTGTCTGTGGTCGTCGTGTGCCGCTCCGCGCCGCGGGCCTGCGGGGCGGAGGTCGTCCGCCCGGTGACGGGTAGCATGCCGAGCATGGTCCCTGCCGATCGGCCCGCCGTGCCATCCGTCGGCGCATCCGATTCGTCGAATGTATCCAACCTGAAAACATTCGACGAACTCTTCGTCGAGCTTGCCGAGAAATGGCGGCGTCGGACACCCGGCTCGGGAACTGTCGCCGCGCTCGATCAGGGCGTCCACCATCTGGGCAAGAAACTGGTCGAGGAGGCCGCTGAAGCGTGGATGGCGGCCGAGCACGAAGGCCGGGGAAGGGCCGCCGAGGAGATCTCCCAGTTACTCTACTGGAGTCAGCTGCTGATGATTTCTCTAGGCCTTTCGTTAGACGACGTATACTCCCATCTGTGATCGATGCCCTGTCCTTTCTCGTAGACGCTGAGTAGTGACGATGCTTCGTATCGCGGTTCCGAACAAGGGGGCGTTGTCGGCCGCCTCCGGTCAGTTGCTCTCCGATGCCGGCTACCTCGCGCGGCGCGAGGGGAGCGAGCTGGTGGTCGCCGACGTCGAGAACGACATCGAGTTCTTCTTCCTGCGCCCTCGGGATATCGCTGTCTACGTCGGGTCGGGTCGTCTCGATCTTGGTATCACCGGGCGTGATCTCCTCCTCGACAGCAATGCCGCCGCCGAGGAGCTCGTTCCGCTTGGATACGGGTTCGCCACGTTTCGTTACGCCGCTCCGGAGGGGACGCTCGCGGACATCACGGAGCTCGCCGGCAAGCGGATCGCGACGTCGTTCCCCGCGCTGGTCCGGGCCGACCTTGCCGGTCGGGGGGTCACCCCGGGTGGCATCGTGACTTTGGACGGTGCGGTCGAGACGGCGGTGCGGCTCGGCGTCGCCGACGCGGTCGCCGACGTGGTCGAGACCGGCCGTACGCTCAAGGCCGCGGGTCTGGAGCTGCTCGGCGAGCCGGTCCTGCGCTCGGAGGCCATCGTGATCGCCAAGAGGGGCGCCGATCTGTCCCCTTCGCATGAGCGTCTGCTGCGCCGGATCCAGGGGGTTCTGGTCGCCCGGCGGTACGTGATGATGGACTACGACGTTCCGACGGCCGTGCTCGACAAGGCATGCGAAATCACACCTGGCTACGAGTCCCCGACGATCTCTCCGTTGCAGCGCGAGGACTGGGTCGCGGTGCGGGCGATGGTGCTGCGCGCCGAGGTCAACCGCATGATGGACGATCTCTGGGAGCTGGGTGCCCGGGGCATCCTCGTCTCCGGGATTCAGGCCTGCCGCCTGTAATCCCTGCTACCCGGAGCTACCTGTGCAGGATGAGCGACATGCCCTCGTTGCGGGTAGCGGTGCTGAGGAACTGGCCACGCACCGCGGATGTCACCGTGGTGGCCCCGGGCTTGCGCACACCGCGCATCGACATACACAGGTGCTCCGCCTCAATGACGACCATCACTCCGCGCGGGTCGAGCACCTCGACGAGGGCGTCCGCGATCTGCGAGGTCAGCCGTTCCTGGACCTGCGGGCGACGGGAGTAGAGGTCGACCAGCCGGGCGAGCTTCGACAGGCCCGTGATCTGGCCCTTGCTGTTGGGGATGTAGGCGACGTGCGCCTTGCCGGAGAACACGACCAGGTGATGTTCGCACAGCGACGAGAAATCGATGTCACGGACCAGCACCATCTCGTCGTGGCCCTCATCGAAGACGGTGGTCAGGACCTCGGAGGGATCCCGGCCAAGACCCTCGACGGCTTCCCGGTACGCCCGCGCGACCCGGTCCGGGGTCTTGCGAAGACCCTCGCGGTCCGGGTCCTCGCCGATCCCGATCAGTAGCTCACGAACTGCGCGTGCGACTCGGTCATGGTCGAAGGGACGGGCCTGCCGCGGCCTGCCATTGCCCGGCGCCGGGGTTGACACAGCCGGTCCGTCGCCGTCGGCGATGGGGTCCGGGATGCCGAAACCGTCCATTCCTGGGGCCTCCGCCGCGGGAGATGATTCACCTCGTCGTTCGCCCGCGGCAGTGGACGCCTCGTCGGAATAAGACGTCAACGGCGTCTCCTCTCGTCGTCGCTCGGCCAGCTCGGCGGGGCCCACGGGTTGGCGATCCTCGGCCCGTCATGGGCCGGACCTTCGCCTCCGGGGGGCGCCGGCGTGCCCCGGCCCTGGGGATAACCGTGCCCCCCGGGGCTGCCATTCCCACCCGGACCACCGACATCCGTGCCGTGCGGTACGCCCCCGCCCGGACCGGGCGGGTCGACCCCGGGGCCCGAGCCCGCGGGTGCCCCCGGCACGCCGGTGGGCTGACCGTGACCGCCGGCCCCGTTGCCCCCGGCCCCGTTGCCGCCCGGTCCGCGTCCGGCGGCACCATTACCGTGGCCCGGGTCGTTCACCAGGTCGGCGACATCCGCCGTCAGCAGGCCGAGCTCGGCCGGAGTCTGCACCGGTGGCCGGTCGGAGGGGACGCGACGCCCCACCCCGGTGTAGATGCCACGCACGGGGCGTTTCTGGACCGTCGCGAAGACCTCGGCGACCTCGTCCTTACTCAGTGTCTCGGTGTCCATCAGCCGCAATACGAGGTTGTCCAGGACGTCCCGGTAGGTCACCAGGATCTCCCAGGCCTCGTCGTGTGCGGCCTCGATCAGCCGGCGCACCTCGATGTCGATCTCACTGGCGACCTCCTCGGAGTAGTCGCGTTGGTGGCCGACCTCCTTGCCGAGGAAGACCTCGCTGTTCTCGGTGCCGAACTTGATCGCGCCGAGCTTGTCGCTCATCCCGTACTGGGTGATCATTGCTCGCGAGATCTGGGTGGCCTTCTCGATGTCGTCGCTCGCCCCCGTGGTCGGGTCGTGGAACACCAGCTCCTCGGCGGTGCGCCCGCCGAGGAGGACGGCGAGGCGGTCGAGCATCTCCGAGCGGGTCGAGAGGTACTTGTCCTCCAGGGGAAGCTGCATCGTGTACCCGAGCGCGCGCCCCCGGGGCAGGATGGTCACCTTGTGCACCGGGTCGGAGTTGGGCAGTGCGTGCGCGACCAGGGCGTGGCCGCCCTCGTGGTAAGCGATGCGCTTCTTCTCCTTGTCGCTCATCGCGTGGGTCTTGCGCTCCGGTCCCGCCATCACGCGGTCGATGGACTCCTCGAGCAGCCCCGACGAGATGAATTTCAGGTTGGAGCGGGCGGCCAGCAGAGCCGCCTCGTTCAGTACGTTGGCGAGATCGGCACCGGTGAACCCGGGGGTCCGCCGGGCGATGACCATCATGTCGGCGTCCGGGCCGATCGGCTTGCCCTTGGAGTGCACCCGCAGGATGGCCTCGCGGCCGAGCAGGTCCGGCCGGTCCACGACGATCTGCCGGTCGAAGCGGCCGGGCCGCAGCAGGGCCGGGTCGAGGATGTCGGGCCGGTTCGTCGCGGCGATGAGGATGACCCCGCCCTTGACGTCGAACCCGTCCATCTCGACCAAGAGCTGGTTGAGCGTCTGCTCCCGCTCGTCGTGGCCACCGCCGAGTCCCGCTCCGCGGTGGCGGCCCACGGCGTCGATCTCGTCGACGAAGACGATGGCGGGCGCATTGGCCTTGGCCTGTTCGAACAGGTCGCGGACCCGGCTGGCGCCGACACCGACGAACATCTCGACGAAGTCGGAGCCCGAGATGGAGTAGAAGGGCACCCCGGCCTCACCCGCGACGGCCCGGGCCAGCAGCGTCTTGCCGGTTCCCGGCGGGCCGTAGAGCAGGACCCCCTTGGGGATCTTGGCTCCGATCGCCTGGAACTTGCCCGGGTTTTCGAGGAACTCCTTGATCTCCTCGAGCTCCTCGATGGCCTCGTCCGCACCGGCCACGTCGGCGAACGTCGTCTTCGGCGTGTCCTTGCTCACCAGCTTCGCCTTGGACTTGCCGAAGTTCATGACCCGGTTACCGCCGCCCTGCATCTGGTTCATGAAGAAGAACAGCAGAAGGACGACCAGCAGTACGGGCAGCAGGTTCAGCAGGAGCGAGACCAGGATGTTTCCACGGTCGACCGAGACGTCGTAGGCGACCCGCTTGTTGCGGAGCTCGTTCGCCAGGACGACACCCTGTTCGGTGACATAGGACGACTCGAACTTCTGGCCGTCCTTCGTCTGGATCTGGATGAGCTGCTTCGAATCCTGGATCTTGGCCTTCGCCACCTGGCCTTCGTCGATCTGCTGCTGGACGAAGTTCAGGTCTCGCTTGCCGTACTCACTGGGACCCGAGAGGACACCCGTCGTGAGAATGATCACGAACAGGACCAGGAGCAGCAGTGGCACCCAGCCGCGGAAAATTCTTCTTGGAGTCATCTGTCTGGAGCACCGGACACGAGCGCTCCACCCTCCTGACGTGTGTGCTGCCCTCGATCGGGATTCCCTTGTGCCGAGGGTACCGCCGGTGCGCGCATCTCACCGCGCGTACATCCGACCAACGGATCGGCGGCCCGCGCTGTTCCGATCGTGGCGGTCTGATGGTGTTCGGTGTTTCGCTCGTGGCGGATGCGGCGATCGAGGGCGTATCCGAGCGGGCGGAAGGCCGGCAGGTTCAGGCCGGGGCGCCCCGCTCGATCGCCGCGGGTGTGAGGGTCCCGACAAACGGCAGGGTTCGATAATACTCCGAGTAGTCAAGACCATACCCGACGACGAACGCGCCGGGAATATCGAAGCCGACATATCGGACATCTACGTCCACGGTGACAGCTTCGGGCTTACGGAAGAGCGCCAGGACCTCGAGCGAGGCGGGGCCGCGTGAGCGCAGGTTCTTCAGCAGCCAGGACAGGGTCAGCCCGGAGTCGATGATGTCTTCGACCACCAGGACGTCCTGGCCCTCGATCGACCGGTCCAGATCCTTGAGGATGCGCACCACGCCGGACGAGGAGGTCGACGACCCGTACGAGGAGACCGCCATGAACTCCATGGTCAGCGGGACCGTCAGCGCGCGGGACAGGTCCGCCATGACCATGACGGCGCCCTTGAGCACGCCCACGAGCAGGATCTCCCGGCCGGCGTAGTCGGCGTCCACTCTGGCCGCGAGCTCGACGATCTTCGCGGCGATCTCGTCCGAGCTGACCAGGACCTCGGCGATGTCGGGATGCGGGCTGTGCCGGAGGCCGTCATGGGCGCCTCCGGCGTCGGGGGTCGTCGTCGCGGCCTGACTCACCTGGTCGTCCTCCTCGATGTGTGGCGGGGTGGCGGCATCCGGCTGTCGGGCGGCATCCGGCTGTCGGGCGGCGGGGCCGGCTGACGACGGTGGAGGAACCACCGGCCCGGTCAGCGTGACCCTGTTCTCCCATCGCCGGGCGAGCGCGCCGGTGGGAAGCGGTACCGGCTTCTGTCCGCGCCACCGCGTTACCAACTCCTCCACCGCCCAGATGTGCTCCGCGCGCAGCGCGGAGGCCGACGCTCCGACGTCGATGGCCGCCCGGCGCAGCAGCCGACCGCGGAGCGCCGCGGTGAGCCCGGCCAGTGCGGCGACGTCGAAGGCGACCTCGCCGGTGCACGGCTGGCCACGAGCCATGACGACCTTGCCGTAGACCTCGGCGGCCATGGCGTCCAGGGCGTCCGCGTCGGCCCGCAACAGATCGGCACTGCGCGCCAGCGACTCGGCGATGCCCGGGCCGAGCTCCGTCTCCAGCACCGGCAGGACCGTGTGACGCACCCGGGACCGGGTGAACGCCGGGTCCCGGTTCGTCGGGTCGTCCCACACCTCGAGCCCCTCGGCGAGGCAGGCGGCCCTGGTGTCCGCGCGGCGGATCCCGAGCAGTGGCCGGCGAAGCAGGCCGTCGTCGGCCGACATCCCCCCGAGGGACCGGGCGCCCGCGCCCCGCGCGAGCCTCAGCAGCACCGTCTCGGCCTGGTCGTCCAGCGTGTGGCCGAGAAGCACCGCTTGGGCGCCGAGCCGATCGGCGGCCGCCGCGATCGCGGCCCGCCGTGCCTGTCGGGCGATCCCCTCGGAGCGAGCAGTGTGCTCGGTCAGGACCTCCACCGGATCCAGGCCGAGGGCCCGACCCTGGCGGGCGACGCGCTCCGCCCGTTCGGGTGAGCCGGCGTCCCAGCCATGATCGACCGTGACCATGCCGGCCCGCAGGGCGCGGCGGGGGGCGACGAACGAGAGGGCCGCGGCGAGTGCCAGGGAGTCCGGGCCGCCGGAGCAGGCGACCAGCACCAGTCCGCCGGGTGGCAGGTCGGTGACCGCGCGGCGAACCGCCAGCCTGACTGCCGCGACCGCGGGAGCGGGAGATCTCGACGAGTGAACCGTGCGCGGAGCCGGATCGCCCGGTCGGACGTCGCCGGCATGGCCGGCGTGGTCCTCACCAGCGATCGGTGGGGTCACAACGTCGGCCGGAAGGCGGACGTGGAACAGCCCGGGGAGTCGGCGACCCCCGCGGCCCCGACGACCATGGTGCTCACGCCGAGATCGGCGGGCGGCTGCCCAGGACCCGTTGCATCCAGGCGGTGGGATCGACCAGCTCGGCGCGGGCCGGCAGCGCCGCCGGTGACTCCCAGACGGTGTTGAAGCCTGTCACCCCGGCCTGCGCGACCACCGCACGCACGAACGCCCCCCCCTGGCGGTACTGCTGCAGCTTGAGATCGAGACCGAGGAGCCGGCGGACGAACCGGTCGATCGGCGATCCCCCGCCGCGGCGACCCTCGAACTTCGTCCGGATGTCGGCGACGGTGGGTACAACCTTCGGTCCCACCGCGTCCATCACCTGGTCGGCGTGGCCCTCCAACAACGTCATGATGGCCTGGAGGCGGTCGAGAACCGCTCGCTGGGCCGGGGTCTGCAGCGCCTCCACGACGCTCGGGCTGTCGGCTCCCCGGTCGAACACCGCCCCGCGCAGCGCGCTCATCGCCGAGCGGACGCGGTCCGCGAGGACGTCTGGATCGAGGTCCGTGGCCTCAATGAACGCGGTGATCTCGGACTCCAGGTGGGTCCGCAGCCACGGCACGGCGGTGAACTGACTGCGATGGGTCTGCTCGTGCAGGCATACCCACATCCGGAAGTCCCGCGGCACGACCCCCATGGCTGCCTCGGCGTGCGCGATGTTCGGTGCGACCAGGCTGAGGCGCCCGACCGACCCCGGCACCCCGAGCGACCCGGGCACGTTGAGCGGACCCGGATCGTCCCTCCCGGCCTGGTACTCCTCCGGCGGCAGGAAGACCTCGTACTGGCCCAGCACCTTGCCGGCCAGATAGGCCAGGGCTGTGCCGATCTGGACCCCCGTGACCCGCCGACCGACCGCCGCGGCGAGGTTGCCGCGCTGCTGTTCGGACAGTTTGTCCAGCAACGGGGAGGTCAGCACCCGCAGACCGGCGACGTTGGAGCGGACCCACTCCGGCCGGTCCACCACGGTGATGGGGGTGGCCGGCCCGGCGGGAGTGAGCCGGGTGTAGTCCTCGACGTGCCGCTCGGCCTCGACGGCCAGTCGCCGCAGCTCGGAGACGACCTCGCCGGCCTGCTCCCGCGAGATCTGCGGGCCGGGGCGAACCAGTTTTCTCGCCGTCGTCACGGCGAGTTCCCAGTCGACCAGCTCGGCGTCCACGAATCTGAGCGTACCGGGCTCGCCCGTCGTCTGCGTCCGGTCATGGACCGTGCCGAGAACGGGACGGGACGCGCCGGGGGCGCCGACGGTCCCGCTCAGGCCGGTGGGCGCGATGGTGCCGGCGGGATCGCCGCGGTCGTCGACCGGGCCGGGGTGCATCCGCAGCCGGCGAGCGCCGCGGCGGCCCGGTCGAGGGCGGCCTTGGTGCCGCCCGCCTCTTCGGCGGGCGAGAGGAACGCGAAGAGGAGCAGCCTGCCGTCCGCGTCGACGAGCTGGCCCGCGAGGCTGCTGACGTTGTGCAGAGTGCCGGTCTTCGCCCGGACATCGCCCGCTCCGATGGCGGTGTCGCCAGTGGTGTAGCGATCACCCAGCGTACCGGAAAACCCGGCTACCGGCAGCCCCGTGAGAACGGTGCGCAGCGCCGGCCGACCGGGGAGGACCGCGGCGCGCAGGATGGCCACAAGGGTCATGGGCATGATCAGGTTCGCGATGGACAAGCCGCTCACGTCGGCCAGTGTCATCCCGGCGACGGGGATGCCCGCCTCGGCGAGGACGCCCCTCACTGCGTGGGTGGCGCCGGCGAACGAGGCGGGCAGGCCCCGCCGGTGGGCGACGAGCCGTCCCAGGCTCTCGGCGAGATCGTTGTCTGACTGGGTGAGCATGCGTTCGACCAAGACCCGCACCGGAGGGCTGTAGACCGCCGCGACCCGCTGCGCGGCCGGGTCCGCCGGGCCGGTGGCCACCGATCCGACGGATATTCCGGCGGTCGTGAGCGCCGCGGCGAAGGCCGTGGTCGCGGCGGCGGCCGGGGTGGGGCTGCGCGGTCCGGCGGCTCCCGGTGCCGACCGTCCGGCGTCGACCTCCAGCGCCGAGACCGGGGCGACGTCCCCGTCGGTCACGTAGTTGTCGCGCCATCCCGGCGCCCGGTCCGGACCGACGAACAGCCCTCCGTCGCCGATCACCCGAGCCGCCGAGGTGATACCCGCGGCCCGGACCTGAGCGGCGAGATCGCTCAGCCGGGCCAGGGCCGGATAGCCGTCGAGCGCGGTGGAGGCGGTCAGGGTCGGATCCCCGCCGCCGACGAGCCACAGTGTTCCGCCTGATGTGCGGGCGTTCCCGCCCGCGGGCGGGCTGTAGACCACCGTGGTCCGCAGCCGGTCGTCGGGGAAGGTGGTCAACGCGGCGGTGGCGACCGCGGTTTTCAACGTGGAGGCCGGTGCCACGGGGATGCGGGACCGGACGTCAAGGAGCACCCGACCCGACTGCGCGTCGACGACGAAGGCCGCGGGCCGCGCCAGGACGGGATCACCCAGCGGACCGGCGAGGCGGGCCGCCACCGCCGCGGGCTGCGGGATCGGCGCGGCCGGATCGAGACCGCCGAGTACCGCGGTGCCCGCGCGGTCGGACCCGTTGCCGGCGAGCTCCGCGGCTGACCCGGTGGTGGGACCGAGGGACAGGGACCCGGCGAGCAGCGCGCCGGCCAGAGCGGTGAGCCCCCCTACCCGGGCGACCGGTGCGGCTGACGTCACTAACCGACACTACGCAACCAGCGGGCGGTCGGCGACGGCGCGCCGGGTGAACCCGGATCCGTCGCCGCGGGCATGCCCGGCGGTGTCCCGCCGCGGTAGGACACCAGGGTTTGCAGTGGGACACCAGGGTTTGCGGCGGGATACCAGAGGTGTCGTGCCGGCGGGCGGCACTGGTACGAAGAACGCCCCACCGGGCGTGTCGCCGGTGGCCATCATGGTTCCGGTGCCCGGGAGATCCGGCGGTGGAAACGTGGTGGTGTCGACGGTGCGGTTCGGGTGGGAGGCGGCGTCCGCGACACTAGGTGCGCCGTCGTGGGTGTGATGCCTCGTTGCGGTCACTGGAGTGGGTGGCCCGCGCCCCGGGCGGGGCACATCCGCCGCCTGGCAGAGCACGACGTACGGCACGAGCACGACGTACTGCGCCATGAGCACGGCACGGCTTGAACGAGCACCATGTGACAAACGGCGATCGCCCCGGTGCGGACCGGGCGAAGACGAAGGAGACAGGGAGCGGAGTGGACCTTGAGTTCGATGTGACCATCGAGATCCCCAAGGGGCAGCGCAACAAGTACGAGATGGATCACCACACCGGCCGTATCCGGCTTGACCGGATGCTGTTCACCTCCACCCACTACCCGTCGGACTACGGGTTCATTGAGGGAACCCTCGGGCGCGACGGTGATCCGTTGGACGCCCTCGTCCTGCTGGAGGAGCCGACGTTCCCGGGCTGCCTGGTGCGGTGCCGGACGATCGGCATGTTCGAGATGACCGACGAGAAGGGCCCGGACGACAAGGTTCTCTGCGTGCCGGTGGCCGACGTCCGGCAGGAGCACCTGCGGGATCTGCGGCACCTGCCGGAGTTCGACCGGTTGGAGATCCAGCACTTCTTCGAGGTCTACAAGGACCTCGAGCCCGGTAAGTCGGTGGAGGGCGCCTCCTGGGTGGACCGCAAGGAGGCTGAGCGGGAGATCCTGGCGTCCATCAAGCGGCTGCGCGAGGCGGAGGCCGGGGAGGCGGACGGGCACGACCAAGAGGCCGAACCCAGGTCGGCCTGATCCCTCCGTCCGGTTTGTGGTATCCGTAACGACCTGTCCCACGTCCCAAGCGGGGTGGGACAGGTTCAGGAACCCACGGGACGAGCCCGGAGCGATGCAAGTTGACAGGTCATGGACCGGTGAGCTGTGAGACCATGATCCCTGTTAACTGGGCCATGCCCTGGTGGGAGGGGGAGCGAGCCGGAGGCGGGGATTGAACCCGCGACCTATCGCTTACGAGGCGATTGCTCTGCCACTGAGCTACTCCGGCGAACGGCCAGGATCGCACTGGCCCGGGTCGAGTATGCCAGATGCGTGGGCGGGCTCGACCCGGCGGTGGTCCGGTGGTTGTGCGCGGGCCGAGATGCCCGCCGTCGCCCCGGATCCCAGCCCTCCACGGTGACGCCACCAGTGGCGGGCACGGTTTGGAAGGCCTCCGTCTCGGGCTGTCATGGTGAGGGATGCGCTATGTCGCCAAAATGGCCCTAAGTCGGCAAATTATTCGCTTTATGTCACATTTAGCTAGCTTTGGATGCTGCAACACCGTAAATCACCACCCCCGGTCGCAGTGGTTCCGGTGAGGATGCGTAGGGTTTCGCACCATGACCGGGGCCGGAGACGCTGCACCAGCAGTGACGACGCGAGGAGCCTCGCTCCTCGTCGCTGAGGACGATGAGGCATCTCGCATAGCACTTGCGCGCAGTCTGGAGAGATTCGGTTATCGGGTGCTGGAGGCCGCGGACGGCGAGGCCGCTCTTCGGCTCTTCCAGACCACCGAGATCGATCTGGTGGTGCTGGATGTCGCGATGCCCAGGATGGACGGCTTCGCCGTCCTGAGCCACCTCCGCCAGACCAGCGAGGTTCCGGTGATCATGCTCACCGGGCGGGCCGAGGAGGTCGACCGGGTGGTCGGCCTCGAGCTGGGCGCGGACGACTACGTCGTGAAGCCCTACTCGCTGCGAGAACTGGTGGCCAGGGTGCGTGCCCGGCTTCGCCGGCGGCCGGCGGAACCGCCGCCGCAGCGCACCGGGGACGGCAGCGACCCGCTCGTCTACGGAGACGTCTCCATCGACCTGCGGGCCCGCGAGGTCGCCGTCGCCGGGGAGCGCATCGATCTGACCGCGCGCGAGTACGAGCTGCTGGCCTTCCTCGCCCGGCATCCTCGGCGGCTCTTCAGCCGGGAGGAACTCCTCGAGCAGGTGTGGGGCACGCGGTTCCAGGACCCCGCCACCGTCACCGAGCACGTCCGGCGGGTACGAACCAAGGTCGAGGGTCGTCCACCGCAGCGCCGGCTGGTCACGACCCTGCGCGGGATGGGCTACCGCTTCGACCCGTGACGTCCTCCCCGCCGGGCTGTCGCATCCCCGCCGGCTGTAGAGGTGCTGTCCGGGGGGGGGGGGGAGCATCCCGCTGGGCCGCCGGGGTAGGCGGCGTCGTGGACCTGCCGGGAGGCGCAGGCATCCGCGCCGGTCGCACGAGGTCCGGCCCCCGCCGTCGAGAACCACGACCACCTGCTGGCGCGGAACATCGTGCCGCACGACCCGGCCCGCACCGTGTGGGGTCGTCGCCCGGTCTCCGACCGCGGGCACGGCTTCGGCGAACTCCTCGTAGAGGGGATGTTCGTAACGCAGGCAGCACATCAGCCGGCCGCAGGACCCGCTGATGCGCATCGGATTGAGGGCGAGGTTCTGCTCCTTGGCCATCCGCAGGCTCACCGGCTCGAAGTCGTTGAGAAAAGTAGCGCAGCACAGGTCGCGGCCGCAGGAACCGATCCCGCCTTGAACCCGGGCGCTGTCGCGGGCGGACAGTTGCCGTAGCTGGACCCGTGCCGCCAGCGTCCGGTTGAGATCCCGTACCAGCTCACGGAAGTCGACGTGGCCCTCCGCGCTGAAGTAGACTGTGTAGCCGCCGGTGGCCATCACGTGGTCGACGCCGACGATCTTTATCGGCAGGTCATGCTCACGGGCTAGGCGACGGGCCGCGACGCGCGCCCGGGCGCGCCGGCGCCGGGAGACCTGCCCGCGCTGGATGTCGGACGCGTCGGCCATCCCGACGAGCACCGGCAGGTCGCCGATGTCGTCGCTGACCCACTGGGGCGCCCACATGCAGGTGGCGACCTCGGGGCCCTCCTCGCTGGGGACGAGCACCCGGTCGCCGACCCGGGGGCTGCAGGAACCAGGATCGGCATAGTAGAGCTTGCCTCGTGGGGAGAACGCCACCGCGCACATCATCGGCATCCGACCGGTCACCTCCCTGCGCCCGCCCGCCGGGTCCCGCCCGGGCGGACATGGTCGAACGGCATGTCCGCGTCGCGATCACGATATGCCCGGCCTTCCGCCCAGACAGGCCATTACGCCGGTTCGTCCCCACCGCCGGTCGCGGGTCGCGGGTCGCGGATTGCGGGTTGCCGGTCGTCAGGCGTCGCGTAGTGCGAGGGTGAGCGACTCCACCGCGAGCAGCGGGACGAGACCGGGATTCCTGGCCAGCGACGCCCGGGTCGTGAGGACGGCCTCCAGCCGGCGCAGTGTCTGTTCCGGAGTGGAGGCCGCGGCGTATCCGGCGGCCTCGACGCAGTGATCAGGATGGATCGCGTCGACGCCGGCGCCGAGCTGTTGGACCAGGACATCCCGGTACAGCCCCGCGAGGTCCACCAGGGCTCGGTCCAGTGCATCGAGGACGGTGCGGCGACCTCGGCTCTTCTGGGTTCGCTCCAGCTCCTTGAGCGCCCCCGCGGCACCCCGCACCACCATCGTCCGGCCCTTGGCCCCCGCCTTCGGGGCCCGCGCGGACCTGGACTTCCCGCCGACCGCCGTGGCACCGACGCCGAGTGCGGTCTTCAGCGCCTCGGTCTCCACCTCGTCGCGTTCCGCATTCGCGGCCTCCGCGTCGGCGTTCGCCGCGTTCACCAGATCGGCCGCCGCGGCCAGGCAGCCACCGACCTGGCCGAGCCGGGCCGGGATACGCAACACCGCCGCCCGGTTGGCCCGGACCCGCTCATCCGTGGCGAGCCGGCGCGCCAGGGCCAGATGGCCCTGGGAAGCTCGCGCCGCCGTCTCGGCGACCTGCTCGTCGACTCCCTCGCGAACCAGCGCGTCGCGGACGTCCGCGGCCGCGGGCAGCCGTAGCGCGACCGTCCGGCAGCGGGAACGGATGGTGGGCAGCACGTCCTCCACGGAGGGGGCGCAGAGCAGGAACACCGCCCGATCCGCCGGCTCCTCGAGGGCCTTGAGCAGGGCGTTCGCCGCGGCCTCGGTGAGCCGGTCCGCATCGGTGATCAGCAGGATGCGCCAGCGGCCGGCCGTCGGGGCGCTGGCAGCGTCGCGTACCAGCGCGCGCACGTCCTTCACGCCGAGCGAGAGCCCCTCCGGCTGCACGGTTCGCAGATCGGTGGCCGTGTCGGTGAGCACGGTGTGGCAGCCGGTGCACTCGCCGCAGCCCGGCGGCTCGTTCTCGCAGGTGAGGCTTGCGGCGAAGGCACGCGCCGCGTCCTGGTGACCTGCCCCGGCGGGTCCGGTGAACAGCCACGAGTGCGTCATCCCGGCACGGGCGGCGGCCGGCGCGCCGCCTCCACTCGCGAGCCCGGCACTCGCGGCGGACGCCGCGGCGTTCAGCATCGCGACCACCGCGTCCTGCCCGACGAGCGTCTCCCAGATCGTCACTGGGCCATCATCCCCAAGCCGCGTCGGTCCGGAGCGCGTCGGTCCGGAGCGCGTCGGTCAGAGCACACCGAGCGGGACGGCCAGCCGATCGATGCGGCTGGCCATGAACGAGCGGATCTCGGCGTGGATCTCCTCCGGTGACCGCGTCGCGTCGAGCGGAAGATAACGATCGGGCTCCTTCTGCGCCAGCCGGCGGAACGCCTCGCGTACCCGGCCATGGAAGGTCAACTTCCCGGCGTCGTCCGCCTCGGCCGGGCCGTCCGGCGGCCCCGGCGGCGGACCGGGATACGCGGCCATCCGCATGCGGCGCAGGACGATCTCTGCCGGCAGATCCAACAGGACCGTGACGTCGGGAAGCAGCGCGTGCGTCGCCCACTGGGCGAGGACGGACAGCTCGTCGGTGCCGATGGCCCGGCTCACGCTCTGGAAGGCGATGAACGAGTCGACGTAACGATCGGTGATGACGATCGCTCCCCGGGCCAGCGCGGGTTCGATCACCCGCGCGACGTGTTCAGCGCGGTCCGCCGCGGTCAGCAGCGCCTCGGTCCGAGCGTGCAGCCGTACCGTCGGGTCGAGGAGCAGTTCCCGCAGGCCCGCTCCCAGCGCGGTGCCGCCGGATTCGGAGGTCACCACCACCTCCCGGCCGGAGGAGGCGAGCCACGTCCGCAGCAGCTCCACCTGGGTGCTCTTGCCGGCGCCATCGACGCCCTCGATCGCGATGAACAGGCCGGCGTGGCGGGGACGTACGGCCGCCGGCTGCCGGCCGCGCAGCGCGTTCCACAGCTCGGGCCAGACCGCGGCTCCGGTCGGGTCGTCCATCTGCCGATAGGCGAACAGGCCGACCGCGACGGCGAGCAGCCCGCCGGCGAGCAGGACCGCGGTGACGCCGTCCGCGCGGACGTTGATGTCGCCCCACAGATGGATCTCGTGCGAGCCGATGAGGCCAACGAGCCCGGGCGCGGCGGCGAGCACGAGCAGCAGGTCGATGCGGACCAGCGACTGCACCAGGGCGAAGGTGCGCCCCCGCAGCTTGTCGGAGACCTCGGCTTGGAGCAGGGTGTATCCGGTCACCCAGGCCACGCCGGCGAACGCCCCCACCGCGACCACGAGGATGCAGGCGATGACCAGGTTCGGGATGATCGCGACGATCACCAGGGTGATACCCGCCCCGGTCACGCAGACGCCGAACAGGCGAGTCCGACTGTAGTCGCCGAGCAGCCTGGGACCGGCGGCCATGCCGGCGGCGAGGCCGACGAACACCGCGCCGAAGAGCACCCCGTACGCGGAGTCGCCGCCGCCCAAGATCTCCACGTAGAGCCGGCCGAGGGCGATGACGCAGCCGGCGCCGGCGAACCCGCCCAGGATGCCCACGACGAGTCCGCGGACCAGTTTGTCCTGGCCGACGTAGCGCCATCCCTCGGTGATGGAGGCCAGGAACCCGGGCTCGGGGCCGGTCTCCGGCCGCGCGGCCCGTCCGATGCCCTTCAGTCCCCAGATCACGATTGCCGAGCCGAGGAACGTCGCCGCATTGAAGTACAACGCGAGGTCGAGCGAGGAGTCATGGAAGAACGACACGCTGGAGCCGAGCGTCCGTGAGATCGTCGCAAGCATCGTGAAGATCGTCGCGGCGATCGGGGCCGTGCCGTAAGTCATGATCAGGCTGAGGGTGTTGGCGGCTGCGAGCTGCTCCTTGGGGACCAGGTGCGGGACGCTTGCGTCCTTCGCCGGCGCCCACACCAGGGTGACCGCCTCCACCAGGAACGAGGCGATGAGCAGCCACTCGAGCGTTCCGATGATCGGGATCGACATGAACAGCCCGAACCGCATGACGTCCGTCACGACCATGGTCAGCCGGCGGTCTAGCCTGTCGGCGAGGGCACCGGCGAGTGGGCCCAGGATCAGGGCCGGCATCAACCGGACGATCAGCAGCGAGCCGATGGCGTACGCCTGCCCGGAGAAGCTCTCCTGGAGCTGGGTCACCAGTGCGGTGGTTGCCAGCAGACCCATCCAGTCACCCAGGCTGGACAGGCTGAGCTGAATCCACATCCGGCGGAACGCGGGGATCCGTAGGACGGCACGGATGTCGCTGTCGCCTCCGGCGGCGATGGCGGACGGCAGCGGCGGCGAGGGAACCGTCGTCACCGGATGCCTGCTCGGCGAGCGGTGGGCCCGCGGTCGCCGGACGGGCCGGGGTGGGCGCCGCCCGGCGTCCCGATGCCCGGCTGCATGGTCGGTGGCCACAGGGTCTCCTCCGGACGTCTCGACCGGGGTGGTGGACCTGCCGGTCACATCGGACGGCCCTGTGTCACCAGATGTGGATTCCAAGTCGCCGACAGTGAACGCCGTGACCTCGGAAACCACCCGGGGCGCGTCCGCTTCTCCAGGTTCTCCAGGGCTCCTACCGATCGGCAGCGCCATCAGTCCGTCCGGCGGGTGCCACCGGACGACGAGCTACCGGAGCTACCGGAGCCATCGGAGCCATCGCCGTCGTCCGTCACCGTCTGGGCGGTCTTGGACCTGGCGGTGCCGGTCTTCGCGGTGCCGGTCTTCGCCGTACCCGGCTTGGCCTTGGTGGTTTTCGGGCCGGTCTTCGCGGTGCCGGTGCCGGTCTTGGCGGTGCCGGCTTTCGCGGTGCCCCGGGCAGAACGCTTCGCGGTGGCCGGTCCGCGGGCCCGACGGTCTGCCAGCAGCTCCGCGGCACGCTCATCGGTGATCGTCTCGACCGTGTCACCCTTGCGCAGACTGGCGTTGGTCTCACCGTCGGTGACGTAGGGGCCGAACCGGCCATCCCGCACCACCATCGGCTTGCCGCTGGCCGGGTCGGTCCCGAGCTCTCGCAGCGGCGGGCTCTGCGCGGCCTGGCGCCGACCGCGGGCCTTGGGCTGGGAGAGCAGCACCAAGGCCTCGTCCAGGGTCACGGTGAACAACTGATCCTCGGATTCCAACGACCGACTTTCGGTGCCTTTCTTCACATATGGGCCATAGCGGCCATTCTGGGCGGTGACCTCCTCCCCGTCCTCCCCCGCACCCAGAATGCGCGGAAGGGTGAGCAACCGCACGGCGTCGTCGAGGGTCAGCGTCTCCAACGACATGCCACGCAGCAGACTGGACGTGCGCGGCGGGTCGGTGTCGGTGGTGACGTAGGGGCCGAAGCGACCCGCCTTCGCCGTGATGGTCGCCCCCGACGCCGGGTCGATTCCCAGCACCCGGTCGCCACTGGGCGCGGCCAGCAGCTCCAGCGCCTTGCCGACGGTGAGTTCGTCCGGTGCGAGATCGTCCGGCACGCTGGCACGGCGTTCCCCGTGCTGGACGTAGGGGCCGTAGCGGCCCACCCGGACGACCAGCAGGGTGCCGTCGTCGGTCTCGCCGAGGGGGATCGAGTTCACCTCGCGGGCGTCGATCTCTCCGAGCCGCTTATTGACCAGATGCTTCAGTCCGTCGGCGGCCGGGTCGGTGCCGTCGCCGGTTCCGAAGTAGAAGCGGGTCAACCAGTCGGTCGGGGCGGCCGTGCCGGCGGCGATGTCGTCGAGGTCGTCCTCCATCGTCGCGGTGAACCGGTAGTCGACCAGCCGGGTGAAGTGGTCCTCCAACAGGCCGACGACAGCGAACGCGACGAAGCTCGGCACCAGGGCCGAGCCCTTCTTCCACACGTAGCCGCGGTCCTGGATGGTGCCGATGATCGAGGCGTAGGTGGACGGCCGACCGATCCCGAGCTCCTCGAGCGTCTTGACCAGGCTGGCCTCGGTGAAGCGCGCCGGCGGGCTGGTGGTGTGCCCGCGGGGGGTCAGCGAGCGGGTGGTCAGTGGGTCGCCTTGGCGTACGTCCGGCAGCCGCCGCTCCCGGTCCTCCAGCTCCGCGTCTGGATCGTCGGCGCCCTCGACGTAGGCGCGCAGGAAGCCGGGGAAGGTGATGACCTTCCCCGATGCCGAGAACTCGGCGTCCTCCCCGGCGGACGAGGTCGCGCCGAGCCGGATCGTGGCGCTCGTGCCGCGGGCGTCCGCCATCTGGCTGGCCACCGTCCGCTGCCAGATCAGTTCGTAGAGCCGGTAGGAGTCGACGTCGAGCTCGCCACGAACCTCACCCGGGGTCCGGAAGTGGTCCCCGGCGGGTCGGATGGCCTCGTGGGCCTCCTGCGCGTTCTTGACCTTCTTGGCGTACGTGCGGGGGCGTGCCGGCACGTACTCCGGCCCGTACAGGCTCGCCGCCTGCGCGCGGGCCGCGGTCAGGGCGGTCTCGGACAGGTTCGTCGAGTCCGTCCGCATGTAGGTGATGTAGCCGTTCTCGTACAGCCGCTGCGCCACCTGCATCGTGCGCTGGCTGGAGAAACGCAGTTTACGGCCGGCCTCCTGCTGCAACGTCGAGGTCATGAAGGGCGGGTACGGCGAACGGCGGTAGGGCTTGGTCTCCACCGAGCGCACCGTGAATGCGGCGTCGGCGAGCCGCTCGGCCAGCGACCGGGCGGCGGCCTCGTCCAGCCGCATCACCCCGGAGGAGACGAGTTGCCCCGTCGGGGAGAAGTCACGGCCCGTCGCGATCCGGTTGCCGTGCAGGGCGACCAGGGTCGCCGGGAGCGGGGCCTTCTCGACCCCGTCGCCGCGGGCGGATCCGGTGCCGGGTCCGCCCGGCCCGGACCCCGGTGTGCCGTCCGCGTCCGACCACGCCTGGCGGGCGACGGTCGTCCCGAACAGGCCCTCGATGTTCCAGTACTCTGCCGAGCGGAACCGCATCCGGGCACGTTCCCGCTCCACCAGGATGCGGGTCGCCACGCTCTGGACCCGGCCCGCCGACAGCCTCGGCATGACCTTCTTCCACAGTACGGGAGAGACTTCGTAGCCGTAGAGGCGGTCCAGGATGCGACGCGTTTCCTGAGCGTGGACCAGGTTCTTGTCGATCTCGCGCGGATTGTCGACGGCCCGCTGGATCGCCTGGGGGGTGATCTCGTGGAACACCATCCGCTTGACCGGCACCGTCGGCTTCAGCGTCTGGAGCAGATGCCAGGCGATGGCCTCGCCCTCGCGGTCCTCATCCGTCGCGAGGTAGAGCTCGCTGGCGTCTTTCACGAGCGCCTTGAGCTTGCTGACCTGCGGTTTCTTGTCCGGCGTCACGATGTAGAGCGGTTCGAAGTCGTTGTCGACGTCGACGCCGAGCCGAGCCCACGGCTTGCCCTTGTGCGCGGCCGGGACATCGGCGGCACTGCGCGGGAGGTCACGGATGTGCCCGATGCTGGATTCGACCTGCCACCCCGGACCGAGATAGCCGGCGATCGTCTTCGCCTTCGCCGGCGACTCCACGATCACCAGGCGGTTGCCCGGGCCCCGGCCGGAGCCGGTGGCGCGGCTGCCGTGGGCGCCGCTGGCTCCGCCTGAGCCGTTCTCCGAATGGCCAGTCCCCGTTCGCCCGTTCGCCGTCCTGCTGTTTGCCGTCCGGCTGGTGGCGCCGACGGGTACGTCGGCGGATGCCTCGCTCGAGCCGGTCTCCGGCGGGAGCCCGGCCTCGGTGGGCTCGGCGACCGGTGCGGATGACCGCGCGGTCGCCCGTGTCGTCGTCTTCGTGCGCGCTGGCACTTCTCTCCTCGGTGCGACGTGCTCGTTTTAGTGCTCTGTGGGGCGAAAGCGTAGGTTGCTTCTACGGAGCGTAGGTCTCGAACATGGCGGATGTTGCGGAGGCGGAGCGCGTTACTGGATCTGGCGGGGGCGGTACGGGTGTCCGGCGGACGGTGGTCGTGCGGGTGGCGGCCGTCGGAGTGAGAGCGGTGCCTCGCAGCACCGTACGCCGCCATTCCGTCTCGCGGATCCTCCCGTCCCGGTATGGCGACCGTAGCCCGACGCTCACCCACTGCTTCTCCGATCCGATGTGGGTGGCGCGGATGGTCCGCCGGCGCATCACCCGGCCCACGGGCGGTGCCGATCCCGCATCCCGAGGTTCCACCGGTTCCCGAGGTTCCATCGGTGCGAAACAGCGCCGCCGACCCGCGTGGCCTCGTGCGAGCCGCGGGGGTCGGCGGTGACGGAACGATGTGGGTCAGGCGTTGATCTTCTCGCTGAGGGTCGGTGTCGATTGTGTCATAGCGGGCACATCGTTGATCATTGAGCTCCGTCGCTTGGAGATGATGATCACGGCGGCGATGGCGGCGAGGGCGGCGAGGGCGACACCGATGCGCAGCCCCGTGTTCTCGTCCGCGCCCACCGAGTACTTCACGACTGTCGGAGCGATCAACAGGCTGACCAGATTCATCACCTTGAGCAGCGGGTTGATCGAAGGGCCGGCGGTGTCCTTGAATGGATCTCCCACGGTATCGCCGATCACCGTGGCCGCGTGGACCTCCGAACCCTTTCCGCCGTGGTTGCCGTCCTCGACCATCTTCTTCGCGTTATCCCAGGCCCCGCCGGAGTTCGCGAGGAACACGGCCATCAGCACGCCGGCGGCGATGGCGCCGCCGAGGAACGCGCCGAGCGGCGGGTATCCCAGGCCGAAACCGACCGCGATCGGGGCGAGAACCGCCAGCGTCCCCGGTGTAATCAGTTCACGGAGCGAATCGCGGGTGCAGATGTCGACGACCGCACTGTAATCCGGCTTCTCGTCGCCGGTCATGATTCCAGGCCTGGACCGGAACTGGTTGCGCACCTCCAGGACGACCCGCCCGGCCGCGCGGCCCACCGCATTGATCGCGAGCCCGGAGAACAGGAAGACCACGGATGCCCCTATGGTGAGCCCGACCAGCGCGTCGGGGTAGGCGATGTTCAGGCCGCCAACGATGCCCCGACCCGCCTCGGGCAGCGCTCCGGCCTCGCGGAGAGCCGTCGTCACGGTGTCGGTGAACGAGCCGAACAGCGCGGAGGCGGCGAGCACCGCGGTGGCGATCGCGATGCCCTTCGTGATCGCCTTGGTGGTGTTGCCGACGGCGTCGAGCGAGGTGAGGATGGCTGCGCCCGCCTCGTCCATGTCGCCGGACATCTCGGCGATGCCCTGCGCGTTGTCGCTCACCGGCCCGAAGGTGTCCATCGAGACGATGACACCCACCGTCGTCAGCAGACCGGTCCCCGCCAGCGCCACCGCGAACAGCGCGATCGTGACGCTGCCGGAGCCGAGCAGGTAGGCGCCGAAGACCGCGGCACCGATGAGAAGCGAAGAATAGACCGCCGACTCCAGACCTACCCCGATTCCGGCGAGGATGTTGGTGGCCGGTCCGGTGAGCGACGCCTTTGCGATGTCCTGCACCGGCCGCCGGCCGGTCTCGGTGAAATACCCGGTGAGCAGCTGGATGGCGGCGGCGAGCACGATCCCGATCAGGACCGCGCCGATCGCGATCACTCGTGGATTGCCAGACTGGGTGCTCCCCTGCATCCCGGGGAAATCGGCGAAGCTCGCCGGGAGGTAGAGCAGCGAGACGGCGACGACGCCGACCGCGGACACCACCGCGGAGATGAAGAAACCCCGGTTGATGGCGGACATTCCGGTGCGGTCACCGGCCCGCGGCGACACCGCGAAGATTCCGATGACCGCGGTCACAACCCCGACCGCTGGGATGAGCAGGGGGAACACCAGGCCGCGTTCGCCGAACGCCTCGACCCCGAGAATCAGCGCCGCGACGAGCGTCACCGCATAGGATTCGAACAGGTCGGCGGCCATGCCGGCGCAGTCGCCGACGTTGTCGCCGACGTTGTCGGCGATCGTCGCGGCGTTGCGGGGATCATCCTCGGGAATCCCCTGTTCCACCTTGCCAACCAGGTCCGCCCCAACATCGGCGGCCTTGGTGAAGATCCCTCCGCCTACTCGCATGAACATCGCGAGCAGAGCGGCGCCGAATCCGAATCCCTCCAGGACCTGGGGGGCGGTGTCCCGGAAGACGAGGACCACAGCCGCCGCCCCCAGGAGCCCGAGACCGACGGTGAACATCCCCACCACCCCGCCGGTGCGGAAGGCGATGCGGACGGCGGCTCGTTCCCCTCGGGTCATGGCGGCGGCCGCGGTGCGGGTGTTGGCCCGGGTCGCCAGCGACATCCCGACGGATCCGACCAACGCGGAGAAGATCGCACCGACCACGAAGAAGATCGACCGACCGATCTTTGCTCCAGTGTTCTCGGCTGGCAGGAGCAGTAGTACGAAGGGGATGACGACGACGAATCCCGCGAGTGTGGTGAACTGCCGTCTGAGATAGGCTTCGGCCCCCTCCTGGACCGCCCGGCCGACCTCCACCATCCTCGGGGTGCCCGGACTCGCCGCCAATACCTCACGAACCAGATAACCGGCAACAAGCAATGCGAGGGCTGCGACTATCGCCACACCGGCGACCAGTCCGAGGGCTCTGCCGCTAAGGTCAATTCCAGCACCCTCGGCCTGTAGGGCTTGGATCGAGGACATGGCTCCTCCCGGTCTGCTCTGTGCGCCCTCCGTGAGGGTGCCGGTGCTCTTGGGCGCCCTCACGGCGGTCGCCACGGCATCGAGACGGTCACGGTCACGCGCCGCATCCGGCGACGCTTTGGGCGAGATCGGCCGATTCTTCCCATTTCTAGACATCTGACCGGTCTCGCGGGAAGCACCAAGGGAATCACGGATGGTTGGATCAGCCGTCCATGAGATGCGGCGGAGTCTATCCACACGTCTGTGACGTGCGCTCGTTTTTCGGTAGCGGCGGCCCGGGTCGCGTGCTCTCGGGTACCTCTCACCGCCCTGGCGATAATCCGGAAACGGGTCGATTCGGGAATATTCGGTGTAAAAAGATCACTTGTGCTATTGCTGACATGGCAGACTGGCGCCGTGGCTCCACCTCAATGTCAGGTTCTAGGTGCCCCGCCTTCGGAACCTGGCGCGGGGCACATGGCGGCACGGTCGGAGGCTGGAACAGTCGCCAGGCCCAGGCAGGGAGACCGGAGAGGTCCTACACCGCGGATTCGCAGGGATCCGATGTGGCGCCGGTGTGCCAGGTCATCGCGACAACCGTACCCACGCCGTCGGGGCCGCGCCTGATCTCGATCTCGTCGACGAGTCCCTCGATGAGGGCGAGTCCGAGCCCCGGTGGGAAACCGGAGTTGTCCTCCGAGAGATCGTCGTCCGCCGGTTCCGCCCAACCTGGCGGCTGAGTCGACTCGGATTCGAGTTCGAGCAGGGTGGTCGCGGTGACGAGGCCACCGTCCGGACCGGGGGCGACCTCGTCTCCGGTTCTACCGCAGTCGGCCACCGTGATGGTGAAGGAATCGGCGCCGTCGATGAGCGCGACATGCACCGGGGCCTGCGGCGCATGCTTGCGGTTGACGCGCACCGCTCGGGTGCATGCCTCCGTCACCGCAAGTTTGATCTCGTCGGCCGCGCTGACCGGAACTCCTGCGCGCCGGCTGACCGCCGTCGCGATCATCCTGGCGGTACGAACGTGCCCGTTCAGGGCAGCGAACCGCAGCTCAACGGTGGGCATACGGCGGGCCTGCCTTTCGCGAAAGAGTGATGTCCGGCTCAGTCGCTCGCGGCAAGGGCTTCCTCGACGGAGGAGTGGATGGGGAAGACCTTGGTCAGGCCGGTGATCCGGAAAATCTTCAGGATGCGCTCCTGAGTGCAGACCAGACGCAGTGAACCCTCGTGCGCACGCACCCGCTTGAGCCCGCCGACGAGGACCCCGAGGCCCGTCGAATCGAGGAACTCGACGCCTTCCATGTCGACGACGAGGTGGTATGACCCCCCGGACACGAGATCGATGAGCTGCTCGCGAAGCTTCGGCGCGGTGTAGACGTCGATCTCGCCGCCCACCACCACGACCGTGTGGTTGCCTTCTTGGCGTGTCGTGAGGGACAGGTCCACGGATCCTCCTTGTGTGCCTCCGGCCGTCCCGTGCTTCGGGCGACCGACATCACGGCGCCATTACCCTCCCACGAGGAGGATCAATCCGGTGTGCCGCGACACAGATCGCGGGTCCGGTGTTGCGGCGTCGCCGGCTGATGACGTCTGATGAAATGTATCCCCGATCTTGGCGCTCGCGTGGGGGTCGACCGACTGCATCGGCGGTTTCGACGCAGCTGGTCCCGCGGGGACACTCTGTGGTCCGCCTGTCGTCTTGTCGTCGGCATCGCTGCCCGTAGCCACGCCGAGATGTTCCCCGGACCGGGATCCGGGATCCTCGGGCTCGATCGGCCGGGGGCCCGAGAGGGCGATGCTCCGGGGGTTTGTCCGGCTGAAGGGCGCCGTGACCGCGTCGAGACGCATATCCTCGATCGTCGTGGGCTCGCCGGTGGATGTCGACGGTGCGGACACGGCCCTTGCCGGGCTGCGCCGCGACGTGCGACGAGCGCGGTGCATGACGCACATCGAGCGCGTCCCTGCCCGGGACGGCTGCCCGGCGCCATGGCCGGACTGGATCGATCCGGTCCTGCGGGGACGGTGGACGGCCGCCGGGATCGCGAGCCCCTGGAGCCACCAGGCGGCTGCCGCCGAGGCCGCGTACGCTGGGCGCAGCGTGGTGCTGGCGACCGGCACGGCCTCGGGCAAGTCGCTTGGCTATCTGATGCCGGTGCTGTCCCGGCTGCTCGCCGAGCCCGGTGCCCGGGCACTCTACCTGGCGCCCACGAAGGCGCTGGCCCACGACCAGCTTAGAGCCGTGCGGTCGCTGCGGCTCACCGGTATCCGGGCCGCCGCGTTCGACGGGGACACGCCGGCGGCCGAACGGGACTGGGTCCGGGCGCACGCCGGCCTGGTCCTGACCAACCCCGACATGCTCCACCGTGGCATCCTGCCCTTCCACCGGCGGTGGGCCCAGTTCCTGCGCGGCCTGCGTTACGTCGTCGTCGACGAGTGCCACGGCTACCGAGGGGTATTCGGCGCACACGTGGCCGCGGTGATCCGCCGGCTGCGGCGGATCTGCGCGCGCTACGGGACCGATCCGGTGTTCCTGCTTGCGTCCGCGACCGTCGCCGATCCCGGGGTCTCGGCCGCACGGCTCACCGGCGTGGAGGTCGAGGTGGTCGACGTCGACGGATCTCCGCGGGGGCCACTGGACTTCGTGCTCTACGAACCTCCGCTGCTCACGGCCGGGCAGAGCTCGCCGGACCGGGAGGACCCGACCTCCGCGCCCGGCCCGGGCGAGAACGGCGCCCCCGTCCGCCGGTCGGTGACCGCCGAGTCCGCGGATCTGCTGGCGGACCTCGTCGCGGACGGTGTGCGCACCCTGGTCTTCGTCCGCTCGCGACGGGCCGCCGAGGTGGTGGCGGTGACTGCCCGCCGCGAACTCGGTCGGATCGCTGCAGACCTCGTCGACCGGGTGGCGGCGTATCGGGCGGGCTACCTGCCGGAGGAGCGACGGGCCCTGGAGGAGGATCTCCGCTCGGGCGCCCTGCTCGGGGCGGCCGCGACGCCGGCACTCGAGCTCGGGGTGGACATCAGCGGGCTGGACGCCACCGTCACCGCCGGTTTTCCTGGCACGCTCGCCTCGCTCTGGCAGCAGGCCGGGCGCGCCGGGCGGGATGGCCGGCGATCGCTGGCCGTGTTGGTCGCCCGGGACGATCCGCTTGACACCTACCTGGTGCATCATCCCGAAGCCGTCTTCGGACGGCCGGTGGAGGCCAGCGTCTTCGACCCCGACAATCCCTACGTGCTCGCTCCGCACCTGGAGTGCGCCGCGGCCGAGTTGGCGCTGACCGAGGCGGATCTGGCGTTGTTCGGACCGACCGCTGCGTTCGCCGTCGACGACCTGGTCCGCCGAGGACGGCTGCGCCGCCGGCCCACGGGCTGGTTCTGGACGCAACGGGCCCGGCCGGATGTGGACATCCGAGGGGCGGGAGGACCACCGGTTCGCATCGTCGAAGCGCGGACCGGCCGGCTCCTGGGCACTGTGGACGCCGCGACCTCGCACACGACGGTGCACGCTGGCGCGGTCTATCTTCACCAGGGATCGAGCTTCGTGGTCGAGGACCTCGACCTCGAGGAATCCGTCGCGTTCGTATGCGAGTCGACGCCGGAATGGACGACCACCGCGCGTGACCACACCGACATCAGGGTGGTGGAGTCGTCGCGATCCCGGGTGCTGCCCGACGTGGAGGTGCACCTCGGCGTGGTCGAGGTCACCAGCCAGGTCGTCGGATACCAGCGGCGGCTGATCGCGACGGGCGAGGTGCTCGGGCAGGAGCCTCTCGATCTGCCGCCGCGTCAGCTGCGAACCCGGGCCGTCTGGTACACGCTGTCCGACGACCTGCTTGCCCGAGCCGCGATCGAGCCGGCGGACGTCCCCGGCGCCGTCCACGCCGCCGAACACGCGGCGATCGGTCTGCTCCCGCTGTTCGCGACCTGTGACCGTTGGGACATCGGCGGTGTCTCGACCGCGCGCCATCCGGACACCGAACGCACCAGCGTCTTCGTCTACGACGGACACGCCGGCGGGGCGGGTTTCGCCGAACGGGGATTTCTCCGAATCGGTGCCTGGCTGGCTGCGACCCGGGACGCGATCGAAGCGTGTGAGTGCCCGGCGGGGTGCCCGTCGTGCGTCCAGTCGCCCAAATGCGGAAATGGCAATGAGCCGCTCGATAAGGCGGCTGCCTGGCGGCTCCTCGCCGCGGTGACCGCCATGG
>NZ_CDWRCL010000004.1:0-3869 GCF_977927575.1 Frankia sp. CcCS3 | reverse complement strand
TTACGTCCCCCATGATCGGCTAGCCCCGTGACCACTTCGCCGCGGCGTGGTTCCCCCGCGACCGGACCCGGGTATGTCGACCAGATCGGCTTTTCTCCGTCGTTTATGCCAACGTCCATGGTTTTGGAGGTCTCGGTGGTAACCGTCGGTGTCGTGCTGTTGCTGGTGGCTGGAGTTCTCACCGCGGATCTCGTGTTGGAGAACAGCGGCCACACCGATGTCCTGATCATGGGGCAGATGCTCTCGTTCGACATCTGGGGCCTGTTCGTCCTCGGCCTGGTAACGGGAGTGCTGGTAGCGGCCGGCGTGCAGCTCTTCCTGCAGGGCCTCGCGCGGGATCGCCGCCGCCACCGGATGGAACGCCAGCGCGCCCGGGAGATGGAGGCGCTGGTGCGTTCCGCGCCAGCCGCGCCCGCCACCAGCGCCCCCCGGTCCGTCGAAGCCGACACCGGCGGGGCACGAACCCGGACGGCCCCGCCCCAGGCGCGTCCGGCCTCCGCGACCGCTCCGATGCCCGCGACTGCTCCCACTGCAGCGTCCTCGGGCCAGATCATCACCCATCCCCACCGGGGTGACCGGATCGTCGCCCGCGTCGCTGATCTGCGGCGCCGTGACAGTGGCGGTGATGCGGCGAGTGGCGCCGCCCAACCTCGCGAGGGCGTCCGTTCCGGAACCGGGTCGTCCACGCCGACTGGGAAGTAGACACCCTCCGCTCCTCCCCACGGCCCGGCACGGGCACGGGCGGACAGCTCCGGGAGCGGGCCGAGTACCGCCGGTAGGCGCGCGAGGACCGTCACCTCGACGGCGTTGCCGTCGACCCGGCAGGCCGCCAGCCGCGCCCCGTTGGCTGCGCTGACCTCGTCGGCCCGCGCGCACATCGTCCGCTGGTTGGTGGGCGGCATCGCTGCGGCCGCGAGGGCGGCGAGATCCGCCGCTCCAGCGGCCCGCTGCCGGACCGTGCTGATCACCGTCACGGTGAACGCGACGCTCACCAGCGAGAGCAGCGCGAACAGGACGGCCAGCAGCCATACCGTCGCGGACCCTGCATCGGGGGCCGCGGCGGACGGCGCTACCCCCGGCGTGACGGTCGGCAGCGTCCTCAGCCGGCGCGTCCCGCTCACGACGCCATCCGGGCCGGGCATCCGGTGGGGGCATCGGACGGAAGATCGGCCGTCGCTTCGACGGGGGTGACGGCCCGCGCCGCCACCTCGATGCCGGGAACCAGCCGGCTGACGCCGATGCCACCGACGTGCACCGACACCTGTACCTCGAGCCGACCCGCGCCACGGTGCAGCGTCACGGTGGAGCCGACGGGTGCCGCCTGGATCACCACGGTATGCACGGCCGAATCCGGCTCCCCCCTGGCAGCCAAGCGGGCGCCGATGCGTGCCGCGTCGGCGCATCGGGCCTGGGCTGCGACGGCACCGAGCATCCAGGCGGCCAGGAAGAAGACGACGAACAGTGAGGGCAGGCCGATCGCGAGCTCGGCGGTGGCCTGGCCGCGGTCCGGCCCGCGGACGGATCTCCCACGTCGACGGGTCACCGGCCGCGGCGGCCGCTGGGAGGAGCGCACAGGCATCACGGCCGCGCTCAGAACGCCACGGTCAGCGCGCGCTGCACCACCGAGGAGACCAGCGACCGGGTCGCGGAGCTTGACACCACCGCGTAGAGGACGCCGGCGAACGCCACGGCCGCAAGCGTGCCGACCGCGTACTCGGCGGTGGACATGCCGTGGTCGCGGGCCTGGACGGCCGGGCGCCACACGCTGAGGAGCCGCCGGGACACCGGCCATCGTGACAGGCGTCGGCACGAGGAGCGGGCTGCCAGGAACATGAGAACTACCTCCGGGACAGGGGAGGATCGGGATCGAGCGATGGGTCAGGCCTGGATGCTCGGCGCCGCGGTGGCAGCTGGATGATCGGGACTTCAGGCCGGCAACAGCGCGGGGACGGATCCGAGGACCATGGGGACCACTCCGAGCAGGAGAAAAGCGGGAAGGAAGCACAGGCCCAGGGGCGCGACCGCCAGGACACCTGCCCGACGAGCCGCGGCGATGCTCTCCGCGTGGGCTTCGTCCCTGGCACGATCGGCCAGTCGGGTGAGAGTGGCGGCGAGCTTCGCCCCGGACGTCTCCGCGCGATCGAGCGCCATGATCGCTGCCCGCACCATCCTGGCCCGCCGGGATGGCGGGGTCACGCGTCCGCGGCGAGCCCATCCGGGCAACCGGTCGGTGAGCTGGGGAGCATGACTCGCGGCCACCAGTCGCTCGCAGGCGGCGCCCACCGTGGCGCCCGCCGCGAGTGCATCGCCTACGGAGCACAGTTCCGCGCCCAACACACCACCGGTGGCGGCGCCGACGGCCCGCACCGCCGACACGATGGTCCCCCCGCTGCGCAGACACGCCGCGATCAGGTCCAGCGCCAGGGGAAAGTCGGCGAGGAACCGGTCGTGCCCCGCGGCGGAGGTCGGGGGCGCGACGCCCGTTGCATCCACGGCTACCGGCCCTCCCCGTCGCTCCACGCCGTCCGCCAAGCGGCGAAGCCAGCGGACTCCGACCAGGTCGGCGAGCCCGCCCACGAGCAGGCATCCGATCCCCGCCGGCGTGCCCAGCAACACCGCGATCGGCGCTGCTCCCGCGAGCGACCCCAGGACGATTCCGGCCAGCGGGAGCGAGGCCACCAGCCGTCCGGATGACCGGGGCCCGGCCAGTGCCGAGGTCAGCTCGCCCGCCCGCACCGCGTCGGCGCGGGCGACCGCCGCGAGCATCGTCGCGACGGGAGCCAGCCTTGCGCCGACGGCCGCGCAGACCTGGTAGGCGACTCCGAGCTGTCGCAGTGATGACGCCTCACTGCGGCACAACAATGGACCGGGCTCCTCCGTCCGGTCGAGCGCGGCACCGAGCTGGTCCAGGGGCACCCAGGCCGATCGTCCCGTCGGTGCCGCAACGAGTTCGTCGATGCCGCCCGCCGCCCGGCGCAGGGCCTCGAGCTGGGGTGCGCCGGCGTCGAGCTCGGCCGCGAACGCGGCGAGGAGGTCTTCGGCGGACTGGCGGACCGCCACCTGCCTACGCCGCTCCCGTGACCGCCGTCGCGCCCGGGCGAGACAGCAGAGCAGCACGGCCACGACGCCCGCCGCCACCGGTCCGGCGGCCAGCGTGAGCAGGACGGCACCGAGGACCAGGCCGATTCCCGAACCGATCACGGTTCCGGTCCTCGGCCGGGTGACTGCGACGGTTGCCGGGACGGTCCCCACGCGCTCGAGTACGGTCATGCTCGCCTCCGCACCTGCGACCCGGCGTCGACCAGGGTTGGAAGCGAGACACCGCGCACGTCCAGCAGGTCGCGCAGGATCGGCAGGCCCTCCGCCGGCGTCGGGTCGCAGGCGCGCATGGCTAGCCCGTTCCGGGAAGGTGAGGCAGGAACGACCAGGGCCGGCACGACCTGAACCAGTCCGCTGCCCGCCTGGCGGAACACCCCGATCGCGCAGACCCGGCGGCGGCCGTCGGCCTCCCGGCGAAGATGAACGGCGGTGTGGATCGCTGCCGCGATCTGGCTGTGGACCGCTGGGCGGGACAGCCCGGCGAGGGCGGCGAGAGCCTCCAGACGGGTGGGCAGCGCACTGGTGTCGTTGGCGTGCACGGTGCTCAACCCGCCCTCGTGACCGGTGTTGAGGGCGACGAGGAGATCGAGCACCTCGGGGCCGCGGACCTCGCCGAGCACCAGCCGGTCCGGGCGCATGCGCAGCGCCTGGCGGACCAGATCGCGCTGGGTCACCTCGCCAGCGCCCTCGATGTTCGGCGAGCGGGCCTCGAGCCGCACCATCCCCGGACGGTCCATGACGAGCTCGGCGGTGTCCTCCACTAGGGCCTG
>NZ_CDWRCL010000003.1:13889-48037 GCF_977927575.1 Frankia sp. CcCS3 | reverse complement strand
CGGAAGACAGATCTAGACGGCCCTGGATTCTAGGAGGCGCAACGCCGGTATGACGAGCCGGGCGGTCAGCGTAATCTGACCGTCCGGCTCGTCATACCGGCTCCTCGTCGTACCGGCTCCTCGTGGTATACCCGGTCCCGGTCCCAGTGCCGGCCATCGCGATGGTGAGGCGAGCGGAACCGTTAGTCCGTCCTTCGGTGGCTCGACACGGGGACCCGCGGCGACCGTCGGCGGGCGCGGCGAGCACGGGTGGGGCGGCGAGCACGGGTGGGGCGGCGGTCTGTGTGGACGGCGCCATCCGCGCGATGTGGTGCGGTCGCGCGCGTGTCGTGCCGTGCCGTGGGTCAGATCGCGGCGAAGGACCGGCCCGGCACGGGAGCCGGTGGGAGCGGCGGTGACGACGCTCCCGGATCCCCTTGGAGCCTGACGGCCTCCTCTGGGGTCACCGTGAACCAGGTGACGAGCAGGAGGCCGAGCCCGGTGACGACCGGGGCCAGCAGGCCTCCGGACAGCACGCTATAGAAGATCAACACAGATCCGGAGAGCACGAACGACTGCGAGCCGCGTACGAACATCGCTACCACCAGACCGATGAACGCGGTGGTCCCGACGACGCCGTACTCGAGGATCAGCTTGGGTAGGAGGGCGTAGTTCAGCGGTAGTCCGGTGCGGTGGTAGAAGGCGGCGGCGTCCCGGTCGGCGAACCCGGGCCCCCAGCCGAACGCCACCGTCATCGGATCGCTGCCGAGCGCGTCCCAGGTCCGCTGGTACGGCTGGACGAAGCGCAGGCTGCCGCTAGACGTCGATGAGGACGTCTCCGTGGCACGCGCGGCGAAGATATCCGACGCCGGGGTGAAGCTGATGATCAGCGCCACGAGGCTCACCCCGAGCAGGGCGGTGAGCGCGAATCGGGCGCCCTTGTGAACGGCCAGCAGGACGCCCGCGCAGGCCAGCAGGAGCAGACCGGTGCCAGAAACGGTGCTCAGGATGGCCAGCACAAACATGATCATGCGCCACCAGCCGCCGTTACGCAGTGTGCAGACCACGATACCGAAGCCGAGGAACTGCGAGCAGAACGACGCCTCGAGGCAGATGAAGGCGTTCGACTTGTACAGCGACGAGCCATACTGCACGGGGTAGGACGTGTTGAACCCCTGCATCAGGAACTGCGGCGGCACGACGTTCTTGACGACGTCGGTGTATGGAACGCCGACGAGCTGAATGGCGAACTGGAACAGGGCGAGACCGGCGAGCACCGTGATCATGATCAGAAAACGGTCCAGCAGCCGGGGCAGGAGAGCGCGGGCGTCCGCGCCGCGCAGGCCGAAGAGGAACGGCACGTATGTCGCCAGCAGCAGCAACAACGAGGTGAAGGACGTGTCGTCGTTCTGCTGGAGGAAGGAGACGAGTGCCGAGGCCGAACATGCCGTCATCGCGACGAGGTAGGTGGTCACCCGGCCGGAGTTGTACGTCAGACCTCCGCGCCGCAGCATCAAGGCCGCGCAGACATAGGTGATCGGCAGGATTACCTGAACCTGTGAACTGCCCACCGGGAAAGCGATTCGTTGCAGGAAGATCTCGCAGAAGAGCAGAATCGTCAGCATCCGGAGGGTGGCGTCGTTGACCGACTTCCCGCTGCCGGCCTCCTGGGTCGGGATCACCCACGACCGTGGAATCCTGGTCGTGAGCGTGGTGGTGACCACTGGTTCCCGTCCCCCGTTCCTGGTCAGTGGGCTCCCGGGCGCCGCGCCCGGCGGCGGGGCCCGGCGATGGAAGCCCATCGGCACGTCGGCACGTCGGATAGCTGGCGCGACGGGCGGACGGCGCGGGCGGTTCAGTGTATCCGGGGCCCTCGTGCCGTCTCGCAAGGCGGTCTCCGTGCCGTTTCCGGAGCGCACGGTCGCGTCTTCGTTACGTCTCGCAGCCAGCTGGTGGGGGCTCTTCGAACCCGGCGCGGGCGGTGGATAATAGCGGTCGTCCGACCCGACAGCCATCGGTTTGCATCCGTGTAGATCGGTGCCGCCATGAGGGACCCAGCTCGGGAACCCGCCTGGCGGTGACGCGCGTTTGTCGTACCAGGACGGCGTCATCGCCGCGGTGATATTCGATTTTGGTCTGCCTCGGGTTCGGACCGGTCATCATCGCCGTTGTGGCGGTTGTGCAGGATCTGCCTGGTCCTGGATCTGGTCCTGGTCCCGAGGCCGGGATCGTGCCGTCGGCGGACTTCTAGGCCTCGGGGCCCGTGGGCTCTGGCGCGCCCACGGGCCCCGAGTCGTTGCGCAGCGGGAGCGCGTCAGTAGCTCTTCTTCGCCGGCCGCAGGTGTAGCTCGGTGATCTCCGCGGTGGGTGGGAGTCGGATCAGGTAATCGACGAGATCGGCCACGTCGGCCGCTTGGACGAGTAGCTCGGGCGCGTACTCACGGCCTTCCCGGGCGTAGATCGCCTCCTGCCGCGGGGTCGCCGTACGGCCGAGATGGATGGTAGTCACCCGGATGCCGTCGGCGTTGATCTCCTGGCGCAGGCTGTCGGCGAACCCCCGCATGGCGTGCTGGGTGGCGGCGAACACGCTGGTGCCCGCGCCGGCCCGGATGCCCTGGGTGGAGTTGACGATGACGATGTCGGCGCCGCGGTCGGCCCCGGCGACCCGCAGCGCCGGCAGCAGTCGCTGGGTGAGCGCGTACGGTGCCCGGACGTTCGCGAGGTACTGGGCGTCGAGATCGGCCAACGACACGGCGTCCACCCGGGCGCTTCCGTAGGCGCCGGCGCTGTGCACCAGATGATCGACGCGGCCGTAGCGGCCCGTGACCTCGGCGGTGAACGCGACGACGGCCGCGTCGTCGGTCAGGTCGAGGCACACCGGCGTCAGGCTGCCTGGCCCGGTTGCCTCCTTGCCGAGGGCGTCGAGCCGGGTCTGGTCGCGCCCAAGCGCGAGGACGGTGGCTCCGTCCGAGGCCAGCAGCAGCGCGGTGGCCCGGCCGATGCCGCTCGATGCACCGGTCACCACAGCGACCTGCCCGGCGAGCGGAACCTCGTCCGCCGCCGGGCCGTCCGCGCCTGCGCCCGCGCCCGATCCGTTCGGGGCCGCCATCAGACGTTCTGGTGGGAGAACACCAGTACCGCGTCCTCCCGCGGCGGCGCGGTGTCGTAGGTCAGGCAGATGTCCTCGGGGATCCGGCTCAGGTCGGTGCCACGCAGGTAGTCCCGCATGGTCGTGCCGGTGCACTCCGCGTCGACGTTTGGCGCTCCGACGTGGTTGACCACGTCGTCGAAGTGGACGGTGCGGAAGTCCATGCTGAACCGGGTGCGGCCGGAGTTGTTCGGCACCGAGGAGTGCAGCTGGGCCGCCGAGAAGATCATTATTCCGCCGGAGGGGGCGACCACCCGGGTCTGCGGAAAGATTTCCACCTCCTCCTCGGGCTTGGGCTGCTTGCGAGTGTCGGACTTGATGTGCTTCGCGGCGTCGGCCCGGTTCTTCGCGTTCCACTCGTAGTAGTCGTAGTCGCGGGAACCGTTCTTCACGTCCTGGGAGAAGTAGCGCGGGTGGAAGGCCATGGCGTTCTCCGGCACGATGTCGAAGATCGGCATCCACCAGTTGAGCTGGCAGAACGGTGCCGAGTACCAGGTGTCGCGGTGTGGGTGGAAGGCGTAGGCGATGCCCGAGGTGAGGTAGTCGTCCGACGTCGAGGTCCGCAGCCGGGGCACGTCGAAGTAGGTCTTCGACAGGTCGCAGCCGTGCTCGGCGAGAATCGCCGGCAGCAGCTCCTTGCAGGTGGGGTGGTGGATGAACCGTGGCTTCAGCTCGGCGAGCAGGGCCGCGTAGTCCTCGACCGGCATGTGGTACTGCGCCGTCTCGGGGTCGAGATCGCCGAAGGCCTCGCGGATCAGGGCGCGGCTGAACTCGACGAACTCCCGCGTCGCGGGACTGGGCGCGTAGACGAACAGCTCGCCGGCGTAGAGCCTCGCCCGCCGCTCGTCATCGGACAGCGTGGACTCGACCAGTACCGAACTCATCAGGTTCCCCCTCGGAACGGACATGGGTGAGAAGCAGCCGGGCCATGGCGAGTTCGTCCGGCGTGGTGACATGGATGTTCGCCGGCTCGCCGGGGATGACCACGACTAGGCCGCCGGCCGCGGCGACCATCGCCGAGTCCTCGACGGCCTCGCGGGCCCCCGCGTGCACGGAGCGCAGCAGGTCCGCCCGGAAGGCGTGCGGGGTCTGCACGAGCCGGTGTGTCTCCCGCGGCAGCGAGGCCCCAGTGACCAACCGGGGGGTGTCGTCGGGGAGGCCGTCGATCACCGTCGAGTGGATCTCCTTGACGACCTCGGTGAGCGGGAGCCCGGGTACGGCCGCGTCGGCGCCGGCGCGGACCTCGTCGACGACCCGCTGGTACAGGGCGGGAGTCGCGAGCGGATGGGCGGCGTCGGTGATCACGATGATCCCGGCGTCCGCGGGCACGGCCGCCAGCCCCGCCCGGACGGACTCGGCCCGGGTGGCGCCGCCGGCGACGACCCGCACTCCGTCCGGCGGTGACCAGTGGCCGATCAGGGCGGCGGGGACGACCACGGCGATGCCGTCACTGGCGGGCCGCGCTGCCGCGACCGGGTGGGCGAGCAGGGGCTCACCCCCGAGGTCGAAGAACTGTTTCGGCCCGCCGAAACGCGTGCCGCCGCCGCCGGCCAGCACGATCGTCCAGACCGGGCCGCTGTTCCCGGTGCTCCCCGCGCCGTTGGTGACGGCGACAGCGGTGTCGGTCACCGCTGGGCTCCCGCGGGCGCGGCGCTGGTGACGTCGCTGAGCAGATCGACGCCCGCCAGGGCGTCGGCCGCCGCCGCGACGGTGTCGAACGGCAGGTCCGCGCGGTCGGCGATGTCGAGCAGGCTGCGCGTGCCGTCGGCCAGGTTCAGCACCCACAGCAGGCCCATCTCGATCGCCTGGCGGTTCATGGTGGCCCCGATGGCGCGGTACAGGCCTCGCGGGCCGAGCTGCGGCTCCCCGTAGGGGGCGGTGTTGCGCCAGATGCGGTCGCGCTCGCAGATGGCGATCGTCCGCAGCAGGATCGCGAACGAGTCGGCCAGTGACTCCGGGGTCACGAAGTCGAGGTCGTCCGCAGACGTGTGGTACTGCGGATAGTCGCCGTGCTGGCCGCGCCCGAACCGGCCGACGGGCAGGTCGAAGCCGGGGGAGCAGAACTGCCGTTCGTCGTAGCCGTAGGGGGAGAAGTCGATGGCCTGGTGCGGCCGCCCGGTCTCGGCGAGCGCCGCGGCCGCGGCCCGGTCGACGACGGCGTCACCCCGCCGGCTGCGCTTGTAGGTCGGGTCGGAACGGTCACCCAGGCCGGTCAGCACCAGCCCGTGCCGAATGCGCCCGACGGTGTCGCGGTTGCGCGCGAGCCAGGTGATCGATCCGATCGTGCCGGGGATGAACAGCAGCCGGAAGGTGTGCCGGCGGGGCAGCCTGGCCAGGGTGCGGGCCAGCAGGGTGGCCGTGGCGATGCCCGAGCAGTTGTCGTTCGCCATCGCCGGGTGGCAGGTGTGGGTCGTGATGAGGAACTCGTCGTCCGTGGTCCCGGGCAGCATGATCTCGCCGTAGGTCAGCGACCCCGCGGTGAGGGTGGTGTCGATCTCCACGCCGTACTCGCCGTCGGGCAGCGCGGCGAGCTGCCGGTCGGTCAGGCAGAAGCCCCAGTTCTCGGTGTAGTAGGAGGTCCGGTAGGGCACCCAGTCCGGGCGGTCCGGCATCGAGAACAGGTGCGGGCGCAGCTCGTCGAGGGACAGCCGGGCGCGGACCGGTGTGCTGTACCCCAGCAGGTGCAGCGGGTTGTCAGCGGCGTCGACGATGGTCTTGCCGTCCGGGCCGGTCAACCGGGCCGAGGTGACGTTCCATTCCCGGGGCACGGTCCAGTCCAGGACCGGTGTCCCGCTGGGGACCTCGTGCACCGTGAGCGCGGGCTCCGGGCCGAGCGCCCGCGCGACGGTGGCGAGCGTCGTGCGGACACCGTCCCCGGTGATACTGCGCGCGGGGGGCAGCAGGGTGGCGACCAGGTCGTGCAGCCACGTACCCGGGTCGGCGCCTGCCGTCGCCGCGTACTCGCTTGCGCCGCCGGGGTCGGAACCGCTCAGGGGGGAACCGTTCGGCTCGGGACTGCCGGAGCCGCGGGAGGAATCGCTCATCGCTGGACCCGTCCGGAACCTCAGCCGGCCCAGACACGCCAAGGCGCGGCACCGGAATCCCAGAGCTGGTTCAGCTCGGTCCAGTCGCGGAACGTGTCCATACCCATCCAGAATCCGTCGTGGGTGTGCAGGGTCAGCTGACCGTCCCGGGCCAGCTGCTGCAGCGGGTGACGCTCCAGCAGCAGTGCCGGGTCGTCGTCGAGGTACTTGTCGATGAACTCGCGCTCGAAGACGAAATATCCCCCGCTCACCCAGCCGGTCTGCGGCGGCTTCTCGGCGAAGAGGGTGACGGCGTTGCCGTCCGTGGTCAGCTCGCCGTAGCGACTCGACGGCCGGACGCCGGTGACCGTCCCGATCCGCCCCGACGCCAGGTGGTCGGCGAGCACCGCGCCGATATCGACGGCACCGACTCCGTCGCCGTAGGTCAGCATGAACCGCGGGCCGGTCAGGTACTGGGCGACCCGGCGCAGCCGGGCTCCGGTTCCGGTGAGTAGGCCCGTCTCGGCGAAGGTCACCTCCCACGCCTCGTCGCCCACGGTGTTGTGGAACTGGGGGGTGTGGTCGTCGGAGAGCGTGAGGGTGAAGTCGGCGACCTGCGCACGGTAGGCGAGGAAGTAGTTCTTGATCAGATCGCTCTTGTAGCCGAGGCAGAGCACGAACTTACGGAAGCCGTAGTGCTCGTAGGTCTTCATGATGTGCCACAGCACCGGCTTGCCGCCGATGTCCACCAGCGGCTTGGGTAGTTTCTCGCTGGCTTCCCGCAGCCGGGTTCCCATCCCGCCGCACAGGATCACGACGGGGATGTCCGCCACGTCGGGAATCTCGCTGGTCTGGGCGATCTCGATGCTCAAGGCTGTTGCGTCTCCCGTGCTCATGCCCCGGTCCGGACGCGCTCGGGGCGGATGGGCGTCGATGGCCTGGTCGTCGCGGGACCGCGATGCGCTCCGGGCGACCCGGGACAGCCGTCCCGCGGGCCGGCTGGTCGTGACCGGTGGGGGCAGCCACCGGGCGGTCCGGCTGCGCGGGCGGCGCGTTCTCACGCGGGTGAGGACGTCGCTGCTCGCCCGCGAACGTGCGTGCGGGCGTGATCCCGTGGCAACGGTACCGTATGGGCCTTTGCCGGCTGGTGGTGTCCCTACGAACCCGCGCGTGCGGCATAGACCCCACAACCCCGCGGGCCTCCCATGCGTCTGACTCCGGTAACTCCCGTGACTCCCCTGACTCTGGGACCGGATGACGGTTTCGGTGGGTCGGGTGCGCCTGTCGAACGATTCTCTCGGAGCGGGAGGGTTGGCCTACGGATGGTCGATCGTTGCACTGCGTGATAAGCCGAGGCCGCCGAAGGCACACTTCGTCAGTGGTTGTTACTGTTTGGCGATCACTCTCGGATTACCGAACGAGTCTCGGCTCAGGTGTCGACGGTGATGGCGGACCTCGTTGCGAGTCACCGGATCGGGGAGAGTGCAGCCCTTGGAGTCGAAATGAAATAACTTGCGCGTTTCGAACCCTCCACAGGCCTGTGACCTGCGATGATGCTCTCGATCACGTATTTGTTACTTCATTACGTCCCCCTTGACCGTACTTTTGCGTTACATGAGTAAAAATGACTTTATAGGTAGAAACGTACGACTGGGGTGATGCGGGTGCGCGGGCGCTCCTGGTCGGATGACCCTCCGGCCGGCCGCTGGCCGGTGGACGGATCGCCATCCTCGGACCAGGACGGCACGGTGCGCCACTCCGAGGTGGATCCGCCCCGTTCGGCCGATCGGCGGCTCGCCGGTGGAAGCGCCGGCATGCCGACCCCGTCCCGGGGCGAGTGGCTGGACGCCCGGCTGCTCCCGCTGCGCCGTCGCCGAAGTGACACGACGACGCGGATGCTCCGTTCCCCCAGCGAGGGTTCCCCCACCGAGCTGGTCTACATCCGCCGCAACGGTGCTTCTTGCGACGCGCGTGGCGGCCCGGTCACAGGCCCCGCCGGGGACCGGGCGGACCCGGCGCGGGCACGTCCGGACGGTGCCACCACGACCGTGTTCCATTGGCACGGGCGGCAGGCCCCGGCCGGTAAGGGGCTGGACACGCCGGACACGAACGTCCTGGCCTGGGGCGTGCCGGCTCGGGGCGTGCCGGCCTGGGACGGGTCGATCTGGGACGTGCCGGCCCGGGACGTCCCGGCCTGGGACGGGCAGGTACCGGACGCGCGTGTTCGGGCGGACGACGGCGGTGGGCCTGGCCCGGGTCGTCCATCTCGCGTCGCCGGTTGGATCACCGCGCGCCCCGGGGGCCGAGCCGGCCGAATCCCGCGTCTCCCGCTCGTCGCGGTCTCGATCGCGGTCGTGCTCGCCCTGACCGCCTGGGTTCTGGCGCCCTCCGGAGGACACCCCACGGACACAGCGGCCGGCGGCCCGACGTCCGCCCCGCCGACGCCGCCCCCGCCGCAGTCGCCGCCCGCGCGGTCGCCGGGCTCCGGCCTCTCGCCCGCACCGGGGGTCCAGCCGCCGGTCACCGCGCCCCGGGTACAGCGGGCCGCCACGACCGGTGAGTTTCCCACGGGGGTCGCCGTGCACACGTTGGCGCAGGCGAACCGCTGGGCGGAATTCCGTGGCCGGCCCAACGACGTCGTCGTCATGTACACCGAGCGGTCCAGCTGGCGGGCGATCGTCGAGCCCTGGATCGGGCGCGACGCCTCGCCCTTCGCCGGCTTCTCTGGCATATGGGTCATCAGCCAGCCGCTCTTTCCAGACCAAGGGCCGGAGAAGGGCAACCTCGCCGACTGTGCGGCCGGCCGCTACGACGCCGAGTGGCGGCAGTTCGGCCGCTGGCTGGTGAGCATGGGGCGGGGCGACTCGTTCGTCCGGCTGGGCTGGGAGTTCAACGGGCTGTGGTTCGCGTGGGCGGCCACGGACCCGCAGCAGTGGGTGCAGTGCTTCCGCAACGCCTCGTCGGCGATCAAGGCCACCAGCCCGCGGGTCCGCATCGACTGGAACCTCAACGCTCACGGCTCGACCACGTCGGTCGGCGCCTTCGATCTCTACCCGGGTGACCAGTACGTCGACGTCATCGGGGTCGACACCTACGACCAGTACCCGCCGAGCCCGACCTACGCCGACTTCGACAACCAGTGCAACGGGGACGGCGGTCTCTGCCAGGTGATCCTCTTTGCGCGGACCCATCACAAGCTGTTCTCGGTGCCGGAGTGGGGTGTGGTCAGCCAGCAGGGCACCAAGGCGGGTCGGGTCGGGGCCGCGGGTGGGGACAACCCCGTCTACATAGAGAAGATGCACGAGGCGTTCGTGCGCAACGCGGACATTCTCGCCTACGAGGCGTACTTCCCCGATGCCCTGCCGAACAACGTCCGTTCCTCGTTGGTCGACCCCACCATCAATCCCATGGCGGCGGCGATGTACCAGCGGCTCTGGGGCTGATCCCTGGGGGCTGATCCAACACGATCAGCGTACGCTGCCGGTCCCGGCGCGGGGGCTAGAGAAAGAAGATCATCGCACCCACCGCGGCAGACCTCGCCAACCTCGCTGGCAAGACCAGCATCAAAACCTGAAGTTATTTTCCGGTACTCCCTGGCATCGGGCGCCGATGATCGGTGTTTACCCGGGTAGCTGCCGCCAGATTTCGCGCCAGCGGGTGTCGGACAGGGAAGCCGGATCGGCGCCCTCGGCACGGACCGTGCCCTCGACGGCGGCCAGCCGGTCCCGGAAGCGACGGGCGGTCGCCCGAAGGGCCCGCTCCGGATCGACGGAGGCCATCCGGGCGAGCGCGACGGCGGCTAAAGAGCAGATCACCGATCAGGTCGTCCCCCGCCGTGCCCGACCGGGCCAGTACGGCGGCCGTGGCGGCGATCTCGGTGACCCGATCGCCCGCGTCGGTCACACCCCACGCGGCCGTCCCGGTCAGCGCGAGATCCGCAGGGACGCCGATGCCGGCCGCCCGCTTCAGCAGCTTGGCCGCGAGGGACAACGCCGGTTGGGAGAGTGGGACGCCCTCGGTCACCGAGACGCGCCCCTTCTCGACCGCCTTGATCGCGTCCCAGTTGGCGACGACGTTCGCCGGACCGTCCACGACCACGTCACCGAACACGTGCGGATGACGGCGGATCAGTTTGGCCACCAGGCCGGCCGCGACGTCATCGACGTCCCAGCCGTCCTCGGCGTGCTCGGCGGCGATCCGAGCGTGGAAGAGCACCTGCATCAGCACGTCGCCGAGTTCCTCGCGCAGCTCGGTGAGATCGTAGTCCTCGATCGCCTGATACGCCTCGTACGTCTCCTCGACCAGGTACGGGGCGAGCGAGGTGTGCGTCTGCTCGGCGTCCCAGGGGCAGCCGCCCGGCGACCGCAGGCGGTCCATGACCGCGACGGCGTCCAACAGGCTCGAGCCGGGCAGCTCCCTGGTGGCCACGAGGCTCGTCACTTCGACCCCGGTCGCCCCATCGACCCCGGTCACCCTCTCGACGCCGGCATCGTTCCGTTCCCCGGATCCACTCGCCTCGTCGAGGAGGCGGTCGAGGATGCTCGGCGCAAGCGGATCGGGCAGCCAGGCGACCTCGGCCGCCGCGGGATCCGGCAGGGCGGCCCGGATGAGGGTCACCGCGCCGGCCAGACCGCCGGGATCGCCGGGATCGCCGGGATCGACGATCAGGACGGTCGCACCGGCCGCCCGCAGCGCGGCGAGCTGAGGATGCGTGGGGCTCGCGGTCAGGACGGGCACCGTGCGCACGACATCCCATGCCCGGGCCGTGAGGATTCCCGGTGCCACCCGGGGGCTGGTGACGACCACGGTGATCCGCATCAACATGTCGCCGTCCGCTCAGGATCGGGTGGTCAGGTCCAGGATCGGCGTGGGCGCGGGCTTGCTGGCGATCGAGCCCTCGGCGGCGACCACGGCGAACTGCTTCGTGTCCCAGGTACCAAATCGTGGGTTTATCGAGATGGGATCCCGGGACTCGGCCTGCGCGAGTAGCGGGCGCACCTTCGTCGCCCGTTTGTCCGCCACCAGGAACCGGGCCAGGTAGGGCTTGGCCTGCCGGTAGCTGAGGGGGATCTTCCCGATCTGATCGACGATGCTGTCGTACTGGGCGCGGGTGTCCGCGTCGGAGGCGAGGACACCCGCGCTGATCTTGTCCCCGAGCGCCGACTCGAACGCTCCCGAGCGGACGATCGTCGCCACGTCCTGTTGGGCGAAGCCCGCCGCGGCGGCTCGCTGCTCGAACGCCTTCACGCTGCCGAACTGCAGGATCGCGTACGCCTGGTAGTAGGACGCGATGTCCTGGCCGGTCAGCGAGATCCCCAGCCGCTTCGCCTCACCGGAGATCAATTCGAGCTGCACGAGTGTGGTCAGGGTTCGTCGCTGGAGTTCACCTCGGTTGAGACTCTGCGACACCGACTGCGAGGTCTGCGGGATCGGTACTGTCTCCGCGGCCTTGAGCCCACGGTCGACAATGCCGCGCAGCTGGGAGGTCCCGATGGTCTGCGAACCGACCTGGGCGGCGGCCCCGGCATGGGTCGTGCACCCGGTACCGGCGGTACCGGCGAGCACGAGGAGCCCGACACCGGCGAGGAGACGGGAAAGCTTCACGAGCCGAGACGGTATCCGTTCAGCGTGGCGTACGGTACGGCGCCCTACGCCAGGAGTCAGATCGAGGCCGCCGCGGCGGCGACTGAGTCGGCCGCGACCGCATGCAGGAGCTGGCCGACCCAGGCGAGCAGGGCCCGGTCCCGCAACGGTCGGGAGCCGATGCGCCCCGTCTCAGTCGGCGCGGGAACGAGTACGGTCCGCACCGCCGGTTTGACCACGGCGCCCCGGTAGAGCCGGGTCAGCCGGAGTGTCTGGCTCTCCCGCAGCTCCAGCGGAGCGAACCGGATCTGGCGACCGGCGGCGATGATCTCCGTGACGCCAAAGTGCCGGGCAAGAACCCGCAGGCCCGCGACGGCCAGCAGGTTCTCGACCGGTTCGGGCACCGGACCGAACCGGTCCACGAGCTCGCCACGCACCTCGTCGATGTCGGCGTCCGTGGCGGCGCCGGCCAGCCGCCGGTAGGCGTCCAGCCGCAGCCGCTCGCTCGGCACGTAGTCGTGCGGCAGGCTCGCGTCGACCGGCAGCTCGACCTTGACCTCCGGGGGCTCCTCGACGCCCTCCTTGCGGTACTCGGCCACCGCTTCGCCGACCATCCGCACGTACATGTCGAACCCGATCGAGGCGATGTGCCCGGACTGCTCGCCGCCGAGCAGGTTGCCCGCTCCCCGGATCTCCAGGTCCTTCATGGCTACGGCCATTCCGGCACCAAGGTCGTTGTGCTGGGCGATCGTGGCGAGCCGGTCGTGGGCGGTCTCGGTCAGCGGCTTGTCCGGCGGGTAGAGGAAGTAGGCGTACGCCCGGTCCCGGCCCCGCCCGACCCGGCCGCGCAGCTGGTGCAGCTGGGACAGGCCGAACACGTCGGCCCGCTCGACGATGAGGGTGTTGGCGTTGGAGATGTCCAGGCCCGACTCCACGATCGTCGTGCAGACCAGCACGTCGAACTTCTTCTCCCAGAAGGAGACCATGACCTGCTCAAGCGCGTCCTCGTGCAGCTGGCCGTGGGCGGTGGCGATCCGCGCCTCGGGAACCAGATCGCGCAGCCGGGCGGCGGCCCGGTCGATCGTCTCCACCCGGTTGTGGATGAAGAAGACCTGCCCCTCGCGCAGCAGTTCCCGGCGGATCGCCGCGGTCACCTGACGGGCGTCGTAGGCGGCGACCGAGGTCAGCACCGGGTGCCGCTCCTCGGGCGGAGTGTCGATGGTCGACAGCTCCCGGATGCCGGTGATCGACATCTCCAGCGTGCGGGGGATCGGTGTGGCGCTCATCGTGAGCACGTCCACCGCCGTGCGCATCTTCTTGAGCTGCTCCTTGTGCTCGACACCGAATCGCTGCTCCTCGTCGACGATCACCAGGCCGAGATCCTTGAAGCGGTTCTCCCCGGACAGCAGCCGGTGGGTGCCGATGACCACGTCGACACTGCCGGTAGCGAGCCCCTCCTGCACCGCCTTGTGTTCGGCGGGCGAGTTGAACCGGCTCATCGCCTTCACCACCACCGGGAACGCGGCGTAACGCTCGGAGAAGGTCTGGAAGTGCTGCTGGACCAGCAGCGTCGTGGGCACCAGCACCGCGACCTGCTTGCCGTCCTGCACCGCCTTGAACGCGGCCCGCACCGCGATCTCGGTCTTGCCGTAGCCGACGTCACCGCAGATCACCCGGTCCATCGGGACCGGCTTCTCCATGTCGGCCTTGACCTCGTCGATGGCGGCGAGTTGGTCGGGTGTCTCTCGGAACGGGAAGGCGTCCTCCAGCTCACGCTGCCAGGGACTGTCGGGAGCGAAGGCGTGCCCGGGAGCAGCCATCCGGGCGCTGTAGAGCCGGATCAGCTCACCGGCGATCTCCTTGACGGCCTTGCGGGCCCGACTCTTGCGCTTGGCCCAGTCGGCGCCGCCGATGCGGTCCAGGCTCGGCGCGTCACCCCCGACATACCGGGTGATCTGTTCAAGCTGGTCGGTCGGCACATACAGCCGATCGCCCCGGGCGTACTCCAGCAGAAGGTACTCCCGCTGGGCGCCCGCGACGGTCCTGGTGACCATCTCGACGTAGCGGCCGACGCCGTGCGCGTCGTGGACCACCATGTCCCCCGGGAGCAGGGCGAGCGGGTCGATGCCCTTGCGCCGCCGGCTCGGCATGCGCCGCATGTCCTTCGTGCTCACCCCGCGGGCATCCGCGATGTCACTTTCGGTAAGAACGGCGAGGCGCAAAGTATCGCTGGTGAAGCCGGTGGCGAGCCGACCGCAGGTCACCATGGCGACGCCCGGAGTGAGCGTGGCCTCCTCGGCGAGGCCGGCGCCCAGGTCGGCGTCGCGCAGCATCTCCACCAGGCGCTGCGCCGGACCGTGCCCCTCGGTGACCAGCAGCACTCGCCAGGACTCGGCGAGCCAGCCCTTGACGTCGGCGATGACCGCCGCGGTGTCCCCGTGGTAGATCGGTGCGGGCCGGAGGCTGGCGACCACCGTGTTGTCGCCGTACTCGGTCCCGTCGTAGACGGCGCCCGCCAGCCCGGTGCCTGCCGGCTCCCGGTCGATGCCTACCGGGGCCGACATGAAGGGAGTGACCGACCACCACGGCAGGCCGAGATCCTCCGCACGCTCGCGGACCTCGGTGATCGATCGGTAGGCGGCCGCGCCGAGATCGATCGTCGCGCCGCCACCCAGCGCCGCGACGCTCCACGACGCCTCGAGGAACTCCTGGCTCGTGCGCACCAGTTCGCTCGCCCGCGAACGGACCCGTTCGGGATCGCAGACCAGCACGTGGGTGCCGGCCGGCAGGTCGTCCAAGAGCAGTGACATGGCGTCGACGAGTACCGGGGCGAGCGCCTCCATCCCCTCCACGGGGATGCCGTCGGCGATCTTGTCGAGCAGGTCCAGCAGCTCCGGGTGGCGCGTCGCGAGGTCCGCGGCCCGCGCCCGCACCTGCGCGGTCAGCAGCAGTTCGCTGCACGGCGGCGCGAACAGGACACGGCCACCACCGGTCGCGCCATCATCCTCCGGCAGCGCCCGCTGGTCCGCCACGGAGAACCGGCGGATGTCCTCGACCTCGTCGCCGAAGAACTCGACCCGCAGCGGATGCTCCTCGGTGGGCGGGAAGACGTCGAGGATGCCGCCGCGCACGGCGATCTCGCCGCGCCGCTCGACCAGGTCCACCCGGTGGTAGGCGATGTCCACCAGCCGCGTCACCACGCCGTCGAGGTCGGCCGTATCGCCCTCGGCGAGGGTGACCGGTGCGAGCTCGCCGAGCCCGGCCACCTGGGGTTGCAACACCGCACGGATCGACGCGACCACGATCCGCAGCGGTGGCCGACCGGTGCTCGCCGGATGCGTGAGCCGGCGCAGCACGGCGAGGCGCTGCCCGACCGTGTCAGCCCGGGGGGACAGCCGCTCGTGGGGCAGGGTCTCCCAGCTCGGGAAGACCGCGACCACATCGGGACCGAGCAGGCTGCCGAGCGCCGATGCCAGATCCTCGGCCTCCCGGCCAGTAGCCACGACGGCGAGGACCGGCTGGTCGGCCCCGACCGCCAGGGCCGCGGCGGCGAAGGGCCGCAACGCCGCGGGACCAGCGAGGTCGAGGACCGGTTCACCGACCGCGCCGATCGCCCGGCCCAGGGCAGGGTCCCCGCCGGGACGGGCGATCAGCGCGTCGAGCAACGGCGCGAGGGTCATGGGGTGCGTCCCTGTGCCTCTCGGTTGGTTGGGATCCGACTCCGACTGGTTGGGATCGGACGACGTGACACGGCAAGGCCGATCCGGCCCTGATCTACCGCCCGGCCCCGCTCCACACGACGCTTCCGCCCGGCGATGCCCCGGTCCGCAGGCGCCGGGTCAACCTCGATACCCAGTCGATCTCGATACCGGATCAGGCCCGATACCGGGCCAGCCTTAATACCGGGCCAGCCCCGATACCGGGCCGACCTTGATCGGCTCAACCCTGTCGGCACAGACGATATGTCCAGCCTACGACAACCTTCCCACCCGCCCCGGCAACCCACCCTCCTCCCGTTCGGGCCGGCGCCGTGCCCGTCGGGGCCGCGGTAACGTGCGCGTCCAGGCGAACGCGGGGCCGGTCAGGTGGAAGCCGAGGGCGCAGCTGCAGGGTCGCACCGGCGAGCGCGACGGCCCCGACGTGACGCATCTCACGTTTCCGGTAACGCGTTCCGGTCGGTACCGGACGACGGACGGCACGCTCGGGCGTCCCGCGCTCCCCCGCCTCGGCAAAGGGGGCGCCGCATCGCCGATCGACGTACAGTCGATTGCCTGGCGTCCGGTCCGGTTGTCCAAATCGTCCGGTCCGGTCGTCCAATATCTACCTTAACGTAAGGGCCGAGTTGTCCACCAAGCGCCGTGGTGTTTCGGGATCGAACACGACCCGTGGCGACGTTTACCAGATCGGGGACGTTGCGGAGCGGGTCAGCCTCTCCCTGCGAACAGTCCGCTACTATGAGGAATCGAGGCTTCTCATGCCGGTAGGTCGGACCGTAGGGGGATTTCGTCTCTACGACGATGATGCCATCGAGCGGCTGCTCCTCATCAAGAAGATGAAACCGCTGGGGTTCACCCTGGAGGAGATACGGTCGCTGCTGGCCCTTCGCGACGAGCTCGCCGAGCCCGACCTCGCCGCGGACGCCCGGGCCGAGCTCCAGGAACGGCTTGGCACCTGGGTGGTACTCGCGGAGGAAAAGCTCTCTACGCTTCGGGAGCAGGTCAGCGTCGCGGAGTCGTTCGTCGGCGGGCTGCACGACGACGCGAAACGGTCGCGCGGAACCGCCTGATCCGCGGACACCGATCATCGCACTCACCGCGGTGGGCCTCGCGAATCTCACCGGCAAGACCAAGATCAAAACCTGAGGTTATTTTCCAGCAACTCCCAGGGGATGCTCCACGCTGCGCCGGAGGCGTCGTGGGCTGTCTGTTGGTTATCTCAGAGAGGTCGCCGGAGGCGACTGAACGGAGACTCCGTACGGCGCCTGGTGCCAGGGGTCCCCGCACTGCACCGAAGGCGCCGTGTGGGGGAAGGCTAGCCTCTGAGGGCATGGCTGCCATCCCACGTAAGGCGCTGGCCGACGTCCGCCAGATCGCGGCGCGGCGGACGGCTCCGATCGTCCTTGAACTTGATCTGACGGTCGACCCGATCGAAGGCGCCCCCACCGACCCGATCACCCTGGCGCTCGCCCGGCGCCGGACGACCCTGCGGGATGTTGTCGAAGGCCTACGGTACGCGACCGAGGATCCCCGGGTGTCCGTCGTAGTCGCGCACATCGCCGCCTGCGGGATGCCGCTGGCACGTATCCAGGAGATTCGCGCCGCGATCGCCGCGTTTCGTGCGGCCGGTGGCACCGCCATCGCCTACGCGGACACCTTCGGGGAGTTCGGGGGCGGCACGGCGCCCTACTATCTGGCCTGCGCGTTCGACGAGATCTGGCTCGCCCCGCCCGGTGACTGCGGCCTGACCGGTCTCGGGATGGAGGCGCCGTTCCTGCGAGGATCGCTCGACCGGCTCGGCATCTCCGTCGAGATCGGCCAGCGGTACGAGTACAAGAACGCCGTCAACACGCTGGTGGAGCGGGACTTCACCCCGGCGCACCTGGAGGCGGTCAGCCGGATCATCGAGTCCAGCTCCGACCAGATCGTGGCCGGCATCGCCGAGGGACGCGGGCTGTCCACCGACCGGGTCCGGCGTCTGATCGATCTCGGACCGCTGGCCGGGTCCGTCGCGCTCGACACCGGTCTCGTCGACCGTCTCGGCTACCGCGACGAGGTGTACGCGGCGGCACGGGAACGGGTGACGCGGGGGCCGTTGGCCGGATTCGAGGATGATGGGGAGGGCGCGGGCCGGGACGATGCGCGCCGCGGGCCCGGCGCGGAGCCGGTTCTGATGTACGCTTCCGCCTACCGGCGGTCCGTCGAGTGGTGGGAGAAGTTCCCGGCGCGCCGCGTAGCGGCGCTGGCGGCCGGCGGCCCGGCGGCTTTCTTCTTCCGCGAGGTTCCCGATGATCGGGACGGCTCCCGTCCCGACGGCGCCGGGGAGGCTCACCTCCACCCGGACGAGGCCGCGGGCATCGGGACGAGTGCGCTGGCCCCCTCCGTGACGGCGCCGCATCGCGACCCGAAGAAGGCGGTCATCGCGCTCATCCACGGGACCGGGCCGGTCGTCCTCGGACACGGTGCCCCGGGTCCGTTCTCCGGGCCGGTGCTCGCCGCGGAGGCCACCGCGGCGGCCTTCCGCTCCGCCGCGCGTGATCCCGCGGTGGCGGCGGCGGTGTTCCGGGTGAGCAGCCCTGGGGGTTCCTACGTCGCATCCGACCTGGTCCGCCGGGAGGCCGAGCGGTTCCGGGCCAGCGGTCGGCCGCTGATCGTCTCGATGGGTGACGTGGCGGCCTCCGGTGGCTACTTCGTCGCCCTGGCATCCGATGCGATCGTGGCGAACCCCGGCACGCTGACCGGCTCGATCGGGGTGTTCGCCGGCAAGCAGGTGATCAGCGGCCTGCTCGACAAGGTGGGAGTGGGCTTCGGTGCCGTCGCGGAGGGTGAGCATGCGCTGATGATGTCGCCGCGGCGGCCCTTCACCCCGGGGGAGCGGGAGAAGCTGGAGGAGTTCCTGGACCGGGTCTACGCCGACTTCGTCGACAAGGTAGCGACCGCTCGCGGGCTGTCCCGGGACCAGGCGCACCAGCTGGCCCGCGGCCGGGTGTGGACCGGCGCGGACGCCCATGCGCACGGCTTGGTGGACGTCCTCGGCGGGTTGGCGCAGGCGATCGAACTTGCCTGGTCGCGCGCCGGTCTGCCGGCCGGTGAGACCCCGCGGGTGCGGCTGACGCCCAAGCCGTCGGTGCTGGAACGGGTCCGGTCGCCGAAGTCCAGCGAGGACCGCGGGGCCGCCGCGTCCGTGGCCGGGTCGGTGGCCGGGTCCGCCCTGGGCCTGCTCGGCCCCGGTCCCGGTGCCGGCTTCGTCCCGGGCTGGGGGGCGCTGGCACCGCTGGCGGCGCGGCTCGGTCTGCCCTCGGCCGGTCCGCTGGTCATGCCGCCGATCGGGCGGATCGGTTAGCCGGTCCGCACCGGTGGCCCACAACGAACTCGCCGGCCTGTGGGATGCGTGACACCGCCGTCCGCGGGAGGATCGACGCCCGGGTGCCCGACGGCCAGGCAGGCGGTGGAATGACCGTCGGGTGGCCGGTGAATGGACGCGCCGCGGGTGAATGGACGCGCCGCGCCGGGCCGGGACCGGCGTCGCGTCGCCGTGGGGCGACGGTAGTCTCGCAGCGACCGGTTTCGTCCGGACGGCACCGCTCGTCCCGCGCTGCGATCCGCGGCAGGCCATCAGGGTCTGCCCCGGTGGCCTGCCGCGGTGTGGTGGCTTCCGGTCACCGGCCCGTGGCGGTCCGCTGCTGCCGCCGCGTCATCGTTCCGTGTCAGAGCGCATACCGGAGGTCGAAGCCGTGCCGTCCATCGAGGCCGTCGGAGCCCGCGAGATCCTTGACTCGCGCGGTAACGCCACCGTCGAGGTCGAGGTCGTTCTGGAGGACGGCACGCTGGGCCGCGCCGCGGTGCCCAGCGGGGCGAGCACCGGCGCCTTCGAGGCTGTCGAGCTGCGCGACGGGGACAACCGCTACGGCGGCAAGGGCGTGACCAAGGCCGTGGCCGCGGTGATCGACCGGATCGGTCCGGCGATCATGGAGTTGGAGGCCACCGAGCAGCGTCTTCTCGACGCGACGCTCATCGACCTCGACGGCACCCCGGGCAAGTCGGCCCTCGGCGCCAACGCCCTGCTCGGGGTCAGCCTGGCGGTGGCCAAGGCGGCGGCGTCGTCGAGTGGCCTGCCGCTGTTCCGGTACCTGGGAGGCCCGACCGCGCACCTGCTCCCGGTGCCGATGATGAACATCCTCAACGGTGGTGCCCACGCCGACACCAACGTCGATATCCAGGAGTTCATGATTGCTCCGATCGGCGCGAGCACCTTCGCCGAGTCGCTGCGCTGGGGTGCGGAGGTCTACCACGCGCTCAAGAGCGTGCTGAAGGCGCGGGGCTTGGCGACCGGTGTGGGCGACGAGGGCGGCTTCGCGCCGAGCCTGCCCACCAACCGCGAGGCTCTCGACCTCATCGCCGAGGGGATCGACAAGGCCGGCTTCGCCCTGGGGACAGACATCGCCCTGGCGTTGGACGTCGCCTCCACCGAGTTCTACGCGGACGGGTCGTACGCCTTCGAGGGCAACTCGCGTAGCGCCGAGTACCTGAGCGACTACTATGCCGAGCTCGTCTCCGCATACCCGATCGTCTCCATCGAGGACCCGCTGGCCGAGGATGACTGGGACGGCTGGGTGGCGCTCACCGAGCGGCTCGGTGGCAAGGTGCAGCTCGTCGGGGACGACCTGTTCGTGACCAACCCGGAGCGGCTGGCCCGCGGGATCGCCTTGAATGCCGCGAACGCCCTGCTGGTGAAGGTGAACCAGATCGGCACGCTGACCGAGACGCTTGACGCGGTGAACCTGGCCCACCGTAGCGGCTACCGGGCGATGATGTCCCACCGGTCCGGCGAGACCGAGGACACCACCATCGCCGACCTCGCCGTCGCGGTCGACTGCGGTCAGATCAAGACTGGCGCCCCGGCGCGCTCGGAGCGGGTCGCGAAGTACAACCAGCTGCTGCGCATCGAGGAGGAACTCGACGACGCGGCCCGGTACGCGGGCGCCGCCGCGTTCCCCCGCCACGGGCAGGCCGGCTGATCCCATGCCGCCGCGGAACACCGCGCTGACCACGAGGGCGACCCTGCTCGCCGTCGTGATCTGCGTGCTGGTCCTGACCCTCGCTTATCCGCTGCGGCTGCACCTGCAGCAGCAGGCCAAGCTCTCCGAGCTGAGCCGGACCAACGCGCAGGCCCAGGCGAGGGTCCATGAGCTGCGGGCGACGGTCGAGCGATACGACGACCAGGCCTGGGTCGAGGACGAGGCGCGCCGTCGGCTGCATTACGTCAAGCCCGGTGAACGGGCGTACCTGATGCCGATCAAACCGGCACCCACCAAGGACGGCGACGAGACCCGCGGCGGGTCGTCCGGGGGTTCGGCCTGGTACGCCCGGCTCTGGTCGGAGATCTCGACGCCGTAGCGGTCACGGGGCGGGAGCCCCGGCCCCGGTGCGGCGAAGGGCGAAGGAACGGTCCTGGCGGACGGTGATGACGGCGAGGGGGCGAGCATGGTACCGGCGGTGACGGCCGAGGATCTCGAGATTGTGCGCTGTCAGCTCTCCCGCGAGCCGCGAGCCGTCCTCGCGGTGGCTCATCGCTGCTCGTGCGGTCTTCCCGACGTGGTCGAGACCGCACCGCGGCTTGCCGGCGGCACCCCCTTCCCGACCCTGTACTACCTCACCTGCCCCCGGGCCGCGTCGGCGATCTCGCGGCTGGAGGGGGCCGGGGTGATGCGCGAGATGACAGCCCGGCTGGCGGAGGATCCGCGGCTCGCCGCCGCCTACGCCGCCGCCCACCGGGACTACCTCGCCCGGCGCGACGCGCACGAGGTGCTGCCCGCGGCCCCGAGCGCGGGTGGCATGCCCGATCGGGTCAAGTGCCTGCACGTCCTCGTAGCGCACAGTCTCGCCGTGGGTCCGGGAGTCAATCCGTTCGGTGACGAGGCCCTTGCGGCTGTTCCCGACTGGGGGCGGCAGGGGCTGTGCGTGGCCGGTGGCCGATGTCCGGGCGTCGACGAGGCCCGCAGCCCGGACCCGCCCCAGGCGACGGACCGACCGGCAGTCGTTCGACAGGGGATCCGATAGGGGACCCGACGGAGGATCCGATAGAGATCCGATAGGGGATTTGACCGGGGAGGAGAGACCGTGAGTCGGGTCGCCGCGATCGACTGTGGAACCAACTCGATCCGTCTGCTGGTGGCGGACGTCGAGGGATCGACCCTGTACGAGCTGGCCCGCCAGATGGAGATCGTCCGGCTGGGGGCTGGGGTCGACCGGACCGGTGAGCTCGCGCCGGAGGCGCTCGCCCGCACCTTCACCGCGCTGCGGGACTATGCCGAGCAGATCGAGCGGCTGGGAGCCTCACGGGTGCGGATGGTCGCCACGAGCGCGACCCGCGACGCGCGCAACCGTCATGAGCTCGTCGCCGGGGTCCGCGCAATCCTTGGTGTGGACCCCGAGGTGATCAGCGGGGACGAGGAGGCGGCCCTGTCCTTCGGTGGCGCCATCGGTGACCTCGTCGGCCGAGCCGGTTCGTTGGACGCCGGTTCGCTTGCCGGTTCGGTCGAGGGCACGCCGACGGGGGCGGGCGCGGCGGGATCCGACCCGGTCGCCACGCCGATCCTGCTCGCCGACATCGGCGGCGGCTCGACCGAACTCGTCCTCGGGGACGCGAGCGGGGTGCGGGCCGCCCGCTCGGTGAACGTCGGATGCGTGCGGCTGGCGGAGCGGCACCTGCACGATGATCCGCCGACCGGCGCGCAGGCCGCGGCGATCGTTGCCGACGTGCACGCGGCACTCGACATCGCCGCCCGCACCGTGCCCCTGACCGAGGCGGCGACGCTGGTCGGCGTCGCGGGGACCGTCACCACGGTCGCCGCCCTCGCGGCTGATCTCCCCGAGTACGACCCGGCCCGCATCCACCTGTCCGTGACGGCGGCGGAGCAGGTCGCGCAGGTCACGGACCGGCTGCTGAGGATGACGCACGACCAGCGCGCGGCCCTGCCGGTGATGCACCCGGGTCGGGTGGACGTTATCGCCGCCGGCGCGCTCGTGCTGCGCACCCTGGTCGAGCGAACGGGCGCCGCGGCGGTGGTGGCAAGCGAACGCGACATCCTCGACGGGATAGCGATGGCCCTAGCCGCCGCGCCGGGCGCCCCGGCCACCGGGCTCGAGCGGGCGGCGTTGCCCGTCACCGCCGGCCCGTCGGTAGCCGGCCCGTTGGTATGAGGACCGTTGGTATGAGGACCGGCTGTACGCGGACCGGCGGGGCGGGGTGACGGGCAGGACGGGTGGCCCGGTCCGGTCACGGGGCCCGGTGCGGCCGGGAAGCGGTTGGCCGGGGGACCTCGCCGCCGCCGACACACCGGTCGCAGCCACGCCGGCCGAGGCCCGCGCGTTGGCCGCCGACGCGACGGGCAGCCGGGAGCTCGATGCCCGGATGTCCGTCTGCCGGGCCTGCCCGCGCCTGGTCACTTGGCGGGAAGAAGTCGCGGCGGTGCGGCGGGCGGCCTTCGCCGAGCAGGCCTACTGGGGGCGTCCGGTGTCCTCGTTCGGCCCGGGCGACGCCCGGATCCTCGTCGTCGGTCTGGCGCCCGCGGCCCACGGAGGGAACCGCACCGGACGCATCTTCACCGGGGACCGCAGCGGCGACTGGCTGTTCGCCTCGTTGCACCGCGTCGGGCTGGCGGCGCTGCCGACCTCGGTGTCCGCCGGGGACGGTCAGTGTCTGACGGCCACGCGCATCGTCGCCGTCGTCCGCTGCGCTCCGCCCGCGAACAAGCCGACCACCACGGAGCGTGACACCTGCCGGCCCTGGTTGGTGCGTGACCTCGAGCTCGTCCGGCCCACCCTGCGGGTCATCGTCGTCCTCGGTGGATTCGCCTGGTCCGCCCTGTGGCCCGCCCTGGCCCAGGCCGGATTCCCGGTTCCTCCGCGCCGGGTGTCGTTCGGGCACGGCGTGCGGGCCGAACTTCCCGTATCCGGGGTGTCGGTCGTCGGTTGCTATCACCCAAGCCAACAGAACACCTTCACCGGCCGGGTCACCGAAGTGATGCTTGACACGATTTTTGGCACGGCGGCGGCGCTCGTGGAAGTGGTTGAGCGGGCCGGGTAAGCCTTTGTCCTTGTGGCCGTCGACACAGAAGGTGAGCCGGAACACGGTCCGGACGCATCGGCACCACGGGCCGAAGACCGCCGGTATTCGTGTCCTGCGTCACGAAAAAAGCTGGGCGGCCAGCCCGGGACCGGGGTGTAACACGGCCCTCGTGGGTACGTTTTTGCCATGGGCTATGGGCAACCACCGCACATCCTCATCGTCGGCGGAGGATACGTCGGCATGTACACGGCCCTGCGGCTGCGGCGGAAGCTGCGCCAGGGCGAGGCATCGGTCACAGTCGTCGAGCCCAACTCGTACATGACCTATCAGCCTTTCCTCCCGGAAGCGGCGGCCGGCAACCTTGAGCCACGGCACGTGGTGGTACCGCTACGTAAGGTCCTGAAGGGCTGTCGGGTTGTCAGTGGAAGCGCGCTTCAGGTGTCGCATGGGACACGGACCGCTGTGATCCAACCATCCCTTGGCGAGAGATTTGATCTTAAATACGCCATCTTGGTGATGTGTCCAGGATCGGTAGCGCGAACCCTTCCGATCCCGGGGCTCGCGGAGCAGGGCATCGGCTTCAAGAGCGCGGCCGAGGCCATTTATCTCCGTAATCAGGTCATCAGCCGGTTGGACGCGGCCGCCTCGGTGACCGATCCCGCGGTCCGGCGCCGGGCGCTGACCTTTCTCTTCATCGGTGGAGGATATGCCGGAATAGAGGCTCTTGCCGAGTTGGAGGACATGGCCCGCGATGCGTGTTCTTTCTATCCTGATCTGGAACCGACGGATATGCGGTGGGTCCTCGTTGAAGCCGCCGGCCGTATTCTTCCCGAGGTTTCACCCGGAATGGGGATTTATACTCTCCGGCAGCTCGAGCAGCGGGGTATCGACGTTAGGTTGAACACGCGGGTCGAGAGCCTGGTCGGTGGGCGGGTTGTACTGAATAACGGCGAGAAGTTCGACGCGGGCACCATCGTGTGGACGGCCGGGGTGCGGGCGAACCCGATGCTGGCCGACACGGATCTGCCCCTGGACGATCAAGGTCGGGTGCGCGCGACCGTCTTCCTGCAGGTCGACGGGGTGGGTGACGCGTGGGCCGCGGGTGACTGCGCGGCCGTGCCCGACCTGACCAGGGGCGAGGATGTCACAACCAGTCCCTCGGCCCAGCACGCCGTCCGCCAGGCCCGCCGGCTGGCTCTCAACATCCTCGCCGAACTGCGCGGCGAGCCCATCGAACCGTACGAGCACAGCTATGCCGGCAGCGTGGCGTCCCTGGGCCTGCATAAGGGTGTCGCCGAGGTCTATGGGGTCAAGCTGCGCGGCTGGCCCGCCTGGTTCATGCACCGGACGTACCACCTGGGCAGGGTTCCCACCCTCAACCGCAAGACCAGGGTGGTCGCAGACTGGTCGTTGGCACTGTTCTTCCGCCGCGAGATCGTCTCGCTCGGATCCTTCGCCGATCCCCGGGCCGAGTTCCGCCGAGCGGCGATGCCGCCCGCGTTCGCCGCGGCCATCTCCCCAGGCACGCCCGGCACTCCGGCCACGACGGCTACGACGGCTACGACGGCCACGACGAGCGGGCGGAACGGGACCACTCGCCCCCCCGCTCCCGGTGCCCCCGCGCCCGCCGTCGCCGCCGGCTCGGCCGGCGATGCCGAGGGCGGTGAGGCCGCGTCCCCGGGTGAGGATGTTGTCCGGGCCGCACCGGCCGGCAGGATCTCCCGCGGCCGGTGAATCGTCCCCCGGTCGCGACGGTTCACCGGCCCTCGTGGCTTCGCGGCACTTAGGTGGGGGTGTTTTCCCGCGTCTCCGCTCTGGCCGTCAAGACCAAACCCGACGGCGGGCCCGCCTTTTAGCGATCTGGGTTGTCCACTGATCGAAGGGGATGGCGAACAGTCGGCATCCTCGTCACGATGAGTCACGCTTTCGGTCGTGCCGCCATCTCCGGACCACTTTTTCCGCATGTGTTATTCCCAGACCCTACGTAGCGTGGTAGAAACATCAGCGATGTAGACGAGCCGGTGTATCCCAACTGGTAGAGGAGGCTGTCCTAAAAACAGCTCGAGTGTCGGTTCGACTCCGACCACCGGCACAATCCTTTCTCGGTCGTCCGGGCATCTGACCGATGAACCGCGGCCGACGAGGGGAAGGCTTCGTCGCTGTGAGGATGCGCGTGGGCGTGCGTCGCGATGTCTTGTCGCCGTCCACCGTGTCCGGTGCGCCGGGAACTCCTGCGTCCCAAGGAACGTTCCATACGGTGACGTAGGCTGTAGTCACCGAGGGTGATGCCTCCCCGGAGGCGACCGAGAGGAGCCGGCTCCATGGCCGACCTTCGTTCCTCGAACCCCGCGTTCCGTCGTGGTGGTTTCGCGTCTCCTCCCACGCCGACCCCCGAGGAGCTGGCGAGCCACTACCGCCAGCCCACCACCCTCACGATCGACGACGTCGTCGTGCACACGCTGGGGCTGTTCGCGCTGCTGGCGGCCGGTGGCGCGGTCGGCTGGGCCCTCGCACCGGACTTGCCCGGCATTGCGCTGGGGCCGGCCTCGTCGCCCTGACGATCAGTCTGTTCGTCTCGTTTCGCAACCTGATCAGTCCGCCGCTCATCATCGCCTTTGCCCTGATCGAAGGGGTGGCGGTCGGGGCGGTCTCGCGCTACTACGAGGACACCTTCAACGGCATCATCCCACAGGCCCTGCTCGGGACCGGTCTGATCTTCGTCGCGATGCTGGTTGCCTACCGTAGCGGCCGGCTGCGGGCCACCCCCCGGATGGCCCGCATCGTGTTCGGCGTGCTCCTCGGGGTCGTGCTCCTCGGCCTGACCGACCTCGTGATCAGGGCCACCAGTGGAAGCCACCTGCCGGTGATCAACGATGCGACGCCGCTCGGCATCCTGTTCAGCGTGCTCGTGCTCGTGCTCGTGCTCGTGCTCGTGCTCGTGCTCGTGCTCGTGCTCGTGCTCGTGCTCGTGCTCGTGCTCGTGCTCGTGCTCGGCGTCGCGAGCCTGCAGTTCATCCTCGCCTTCGACTACATCGAGCGGGCGATCGAGTCCCATGCGCCGCGTTCCGAGGCGTGGCGGGCGGGATTCGGCCTGCTGATCGGCTTCGTCTGGGTCTACCTGGAGATGCTGCGCCTGCTCTCCAAGCTGCGGCAGTAGCGCGCGGGTCCGTCGTGGGGCCGAGGCCCCGCCGACGATCAGGTCAGGGCGGGCAGGGTCAGGGCGCTCTTATGCAACGGTGTCCTCAAGCCTGGTCCTCAGCCGGAGACGTCCGGCCCCGCCGACCGCGGAGTGATCTGGATGATGCATCGCTGATCGCGGATCATCGCCGCCCGGTAGTTGTCCCAGTCGGGATGCTCACCCGCGATGTCTCGGTAATAGGCGATCAGGAGGTCCATCGCCGCCGGTAGCCGGATGACTTCGGCGGTTCCGTTGATCTGCACCCAGGGCCCGAAGAACTCATCGGGGAACACACAGATCCGTACGGTCGGATCCCGCTCGATGTGGCGGATCTTGTAGGCGGTGAGCCGGCTGCTGATCTGCAGATGCCCGTCGGTATCCACCCCGACGGTCACCGGTGACATCTGGGGCGTGCCGTCCCGGCGGGTGGTGCTGAGTACCGCCCGGTAATGATCGCGTACGAACTCCGTGGCTGCGTCGAGGTCCATGTAGTCATTGTGATGTGCCCGGTGGCCGACCCGGCGCGTCAACGGTGCGGACCGCGTCCGCGTCCCGCGCCGGGTACCCGCGCCTTACCTCGATACCTCACCGGGCGGCCGAGCCTGCGCGCTCGACGCTGCCGAGGTGCCGACGCTGCCGAGGTGCCTACGCGCGGATCGCCCGCCGCCGCAGATCGGCCTCATGGACCAGGGCCGCCGCATAGCAGTGCGGCAGGTCGTGCTCGGCCCGCAGCCAGTTGACGCGCTCCGCGAAGCGGAGCAGGCCGGGTCCGTCGTCGAGCCGATCGAGCCAGTGGTTCACGTCGTGGCCGGTTGCCTTCGGTATCCGTTCGATGAGGATCTGGTGGGTCTGGGCGGAGCGGTTCAGCGACATGCGCGTCTCCTGAGATGAAACCCGACGTCAACGGACCATGTCTGGAGGGTGCCCTATACCACAGTAGAGAGCAAGACCCGTTCCCGTCATCGTCAGGTATCCTGCCCGGATGTCCGACGAGGTCCGTGATCTCACCCGTGAGGTCGGCCTGCTGATTCACCGCCTTCGGTGCTGGTCCGGGTCATCATGGGATGTTCCGGTGGAATCCGGTGGCACCAGGGCGGAGCGGGCCGTTCGGCTGCTCGACGAACTGGCGTCGCTCGGCGAGCGGGCCGGCACGGGAGTGCCGGCCGGCGCTCGTCCACCGCGGCTGGCGCCGCACGCCCTGACCGACCAGCTCGCGGTCCTCGCCGACGATCTGGTCGCCGCGATCTCGGTGTCCGGTGCGGCGGCGCCGTCCGGTCGCGAGGTCCTGGCCGCCGCCCGGGTCGCGGTGCTGGCTGCCCGCCGGGATCTGGACGGCGCGGGCTTCGGGTTCCGCCCCCGTTGAGCGTTCGCTCGGTCCGGCCTCCGCCGGTCGCTCCGATCGTCGTTCACCGCAGGTTCCACGTGCTGCGCACGGTCTCCAGAATGTGTCCCGCGGCGATCCGCGCGCCGTCGAGACTCAGGTGCACGCCGTCACGGGCCCGGGCCAGGACGGTGTTACCGTCCGTGCCGGTGAGGTAGTCGCTGTACGCGCCGTTCTTCGACAACCACGGGGTGAGGTCGAGATATCGGGCTCCGACCACCCTGGTCGTGGCGTCGAGGGTCGCCTCGTTCAGTCGGCGGAAGTAGCCGTTCAGCTGGTCCGGCCGGGCCGGCGGGAGGCTGAGCCACAGCACTCGGCGGGCCCCGTCGCCGCTCCAGATCCGCATCACGACGATGGCACGCCGTCGGTACTCGGCGGCCCACGCGTCCGATCCGGCCGGCAGGACGGTTCCGTCCGGAAGCGTGATGCCCTGGCCGTCGTTCCCGCCCATGGCGACGATCACCAGCTCCGGGTTGCGCTGCGTGATCTGCGCCCGGGCATGGGTGGCCCAGTCGAAGAAGTCGGGCCGCACCAGGCCCGTGCCGAACCGCGTCTCGGTCTGTGCCCGGATCGTGGCGGGCGCACTGTTCATGATGGTCGGACCGAGTGATTCTGTCAGCGAGTCCCCGGTGACCAGGACGCGCAGCGGATCGGCCGCGGTCGGGTGGCGCGGTGGCAGTGGGGAGCGGTGGGAACCGGCGGCGCCCGGCCCGGAGGCGCCAGGGTGATCGGGCTCGGCTTCAGCCCGACTGGCCGCCGATGCCAGCTCGGAGAAGGTGCCGCCGGGCTTGGCGTCGTGACCGAACGCGCGCGACAACCACCGGTCCGGTTCGTCGAGGTGGACGGTCCGGGTGATCCGTTCGATCGGCCGGGCCATGCCCAGCACGAGCGTGCGGGTGAGTCCTGGGCGCATGCCCTCGCCCCCGTGCACCATCGCTGAGGCGCGGAGCACCGCCAGCAGACCCAGGGTGACGGCTACCAGCAGGAAGGCCTGCCGGGCCCGGACGACGCCGGTGGTCGCCGCGGGTGCGGTCGCCGGTGGCCCCGGTGGCGCCGGATCTTCACGCTCAGTCATCGTCCCTCGGCTTCGTCGGCGCAGGTCACAGATGCCCCGGAATGTGATCAGGCGTTGTTGTTCGATTACCTTAAGTCAAGGCTCCGCTCTCCGTCGCTCGTATCGTCCGGCCTGGGCGGCCCCGGCCGGGGCAACGCTCCGGCTCCGGCACTGGCTTCGGCACCGGGATCGGGACGGGGAGAGCAGGCGAGCGTGACTCAGAAGTGGAAGTAGATGAACGGCGCGACGTCCTGCGGGCCGACGATCGCATAAATGATCATGATGCTCAGGGTGAGCAGCGCGATCTGGGCGCCAAGGCGCAGTTGGGCGAAGGCGACCTGCGCGTGGATCCACCAGGCGCGCGGGACGGCGGCGGTGGCCAGTCCCACCCCGATGGCGGCGAGGACCGTCGGAGTGACCAGCGGCGCCGGTCCGCCCGCGGTGAACAGCCGGACGGCGAGCTCGCGCGCCGTTGCCAGGTCGGGCGCTCGGAACAGGACCCAGGTGGCACACACGAAGTGGAAGACGGCCAGCCGGCCGGCCCAGGCGCGGATCGGGTTGGGGGCCGCTTCGGGAAGTGAGGCCTGTGTGGCGGTGATCGTCCGGCGGCTCGCCGTGGTCGGCGTCCCCGCGGGGCTGTCGGCGGTGCTGGAGCCGGCAGCGAGACCGGGACCAGCAACGGCGCCGGATCCGCCAGGGGAAAGGACCGGTGCGGGGCTCTCCGATCCCGGCCGGGGTAGTGGCATCGCGGAGAGCCCCGCCGATTCGGCCTGTCCCGTGATCTGCTCCTGTCCTGTGACTCGGGCCTGCCCCGTGGCTCGTGCCCATTCCGTCGCCCGGATCCGGTCCGCCCGTCGGGCACGTATCCGGCGTTCGGTCACCAGGCCACCGCCGTGCAGCGATCCCCACAGGACGAACGTCCAGGCGGCGCCGTGCCAGAGACCACCCAGAGTCATGGTAATCATGATGTTGAGGTAGGTGCGCCGACGCCCCTTCCGGTTCCCTCCGAGCGGTAGGTAGACGTAGTCCCGGAGCCATCGGGACAGGGTCATGTGCCAGCGGCGCCAGAAGTCCTGCAGGGTGGTGGCCGCGTAGGGACGGTCGAAGTTATCCGGGAAGCGGAAGCCGAGCAGGAGGGCGATCCCGATCGCGATGTCGGAGTACGCCGAGAAGTCACAGTAGATCTGCACGGCGTAGCCGTAGACGGCCGTGGCGATCTCCAGCGACGAGTGCTGGCCGGGCGCGTCGAAGACGGGGTCGACGAGGCGCGAGGCGATCAGGTCGGCGAGCACCACCTTCTTGACCAGGCCGCCCACGATCAGGAACACGGCCCGGGTGGCTTGGACCTGGTTCGGGTCCCGTGGCGTGGCGAGCTGGGGGATGAACTCGCGCGCACGCACGATGGGACCGGCGACCAGGTGCGGGAAGAACGTCTCGTACACGGCGAAGTCCAGCAGCGACGCGGGTGCGCTGGTGCCGCGATGGACGTCGATGACGTAGGACAGCGCCTGGAAGGTGAAGAACGAGATCCCGATCGGCAGCGCCACCTGGAGCAGGGGCAGCGATGTGGGGAGACCGATCTCGGCCAGCGCGCGGTCCACCGACAGGGCGAAGAAGCTGTAGTACTTGAACCAGCCGAGCAGGCCGAGGTCGCAGACGATCGCGGCGATGAGGATGCGGCGGTCGCGCCAGCGGTGGATCGCGACGGCGGCGCCCTGGTTGATCAAGGTGGAGGCCACGATCAGCAGCACGAAGCGCGCGTCCGCGAAGCCGTAGAAGAAATACGACGCCCCGAGGATGAACGGCTTCCACAGCCTCGGCCGGGGCATCAGCAGCCAGGAGATCGCCAGCACCACGACAAGGAACGCCGCAAACTCGATCGTCGGAAAGATCACGTGTGCCCGTCCGGTGGGGTTGCCCAGCAGGATTATCGCTATAGGAGGTCGAGTGACTACCTAAAGTAGTTGACGGGTGGGGTGTTCGCCGCTCGACGGCCGCGCTGCCGGCATCCGCCTGGCCCTTTCGGGTGACATCCGGCCGATTGCCGGCGGAACTCGTGCGCCGGCGCCATGGGATGGCTACCTTCCGACCATGGGCATCGTCTCGGTCAACGGCATCGACCTCGCCTACGAGATCCACGGCGACGAGGACGGGTTGCCGCTGCTCCTGATCGGCGGCCTCGGGCAGCAGCTCGTAGGCTGGCACCCGGACCTGCTGGCCGCGCTCGGCCGTCGCGGTTATCGAACGATTATCTTCGACAACCGGGACGTGGGACTGTCCACTCATCTCGACCAGCTCGGTCGGCCCGACCTGGCAGCGATCCTGAGCGGTCGCTTCGACCTCGCCCCCTACCGGCTCGAGGACCTGGCCGCGGACGCAATCGGCCTGCTGACCGCCCTCGGAATCGAGTCGGCGCACCTGATGGGCAGCTCGATGGGTGGCATGATCGCCCAGATCGCGGCCCTCGGGAACCCCGAGCGGGTGCGCAGCCTCACCTCGATGATGTCCCATCCGGGTGACCACCGGGTGCAGCCGACCGCCGAGGCGATCGCGCTGTTCCTGCGGCCGGCGCCGGCCGACCTGGAGGAGTTCGTCCTCGCCGGGCACGAGGCACAGGAGGTCCTGGGCTCGCCGCTGTTCGAGCCGGACGTGGCGTGGCTGCGGCGGCGGGCCGAGATCCAATGGGGCCGTCGCCCGAACCCGGTCGGGGCTATGCGCCAGATCGCCGCCGTGCTCGCGGCGCCCGACCGCACCCCCGGGCTCGCGCGGCTCCCGGTCCCCACCCTCGTCGTCCACGGTGACGCGGACCCGCTCGTCCCGGTCCTCGGTGGTCGGTTGACGGCTGCGGCGATCCCGCTCGCGGAGCTGCTGGAGATCGACGGGATGGGGCATGAGCTCCCCCGCCAGGTCTGGGGCCGCATCCTGGACAAGCTTGACGATGTCGTGCATCGCGGGGAGGTCGTGCATCGCGGGGGAGTCGATCGTCGCGGGACGCTCGCGCAGGCGAGCTGAGCGCCGACCCGCCCGGATCGTCGCGGTGGCCCGGCCGAGTCAGGTCCCGGGTTTTATGACCATGGAAGCAATGATCAGTACCCAGCAGGCGGTGCTCACGGCGACACCCCCCATGATTGGAAGGGTACGCCGATGCGTGTCACCGCCCGCGTCGATCTCCTTGACGGCGTGGGCGAGCCCGGGCGCGATTATGCCCAGCGAGATCCCCGTGGCCACCACCCACAGCACGAGGGCACCCGACAGCCAGGGGTCGCCCAGCGACCGCACGCTGCCGAATGATCCCTGATTCACCAGCCCGAGGCCCGTCACGACGATGAGCAGTGAGGCGAGCGTGAGGGCCCGGATCATCCGCACGCACAGGCGCAGGATCGGCAGGGCGCCGGCCCCCAACCGCAGCAGGCGCGGGGTGACCACGGTGATCAGTGTCAGTGGACCGATGACGAAGACCCCGACGACGACGTGCACGGTCAGGAGGAGCCCGAAGCTGCCCGAATGCGGCATGCACAGAAGGTATCGATCGTCGTCAGCCGGCTGTATCCCGGGGGACGGCGATCCGCTAGAGCCGGTAGGACTGATAGTAGAGTGACTTCACCACGTCGCCGAAGTGAGTTCCGTATAGCTTGTCGTTGACTCCGGCATAGGCGTAGCTGATCACCCCGTTGACCCAGCCGTGCCCGGAACCGAGCCGGCCGAGGCCGGTGAGCAGTGGCCCGCCGCTGGCGCCGGCCGTCATGCGGCAGGCGACGCCGATCGACGGGCTGCCGTAGGGGTCGCCGAAGCCGGGGCCGGCGCAGTAGACGAGCTGGCTGCCGTCGTAGGGGGGCAGCCGCGGGTAGCCGAAGGTGTACTGCGGATACGTCCCCGGAAGATCGAAGGCGATGCCCTGGGACCCGACCGTGTCCTCGAGATGACGGCCGCGGGACGGGGACGGGTTGAACAGGGCGAAGCCGGTGTCGACGTCGAAGTCGCCCCGATGGGCCCAACCGGACGTCACGGTGAGCCGGCGGGCGGTCCAGATGCCGTAGGGCATCGCGCCGTTGTCGAACCCGGGGATGAAGATGACGTTCCGCGCGAACTGTTCCCCGGTACCGCCGTGCACGCAGTGCCCCGCGGTGACTACGAGGTCACGACTGGGGCTGGACACGACGCTCGCGGAGCAGGCGTAGTCACCGCCGCCGATGGTGGCGAACAACCGGCCGGTGGTCGTGGTCACCAGCCCGCCCCGGGTGTAGGGCATTCCGGCGCTCGGGGGCGGGGGAGCGCCGCTCGCGGCCGTTTCGGAGCCGCCGACGGCAGGCGGGGCCGGCCCGGGACTGAGGGGGGCGGCATCGGCATGGTCGTTCGTGCGGGCCCCGAAGGCTCGGGCCCGCCGCTCCGCGCTCCAGTACCGTTCGACCTCGCGCTGCTCGGCGAGGGTCACCGCCCCCGGCGCCGAGAGGAGCTGTCCCGCGGTGGATCCCGGGTACGTGGCGGCGATCGGCGCGCCCCCTCGCCCGGTGGCCGATGCCGCCTGGGCGGGGCTGGCCGGAAGGGCCGCGGGTGCCAGCGCGACGCCCGCCGTCAGCAGGATCGCGACGGCGAGCCTCGATCGCGCGGGCGGGCGTGGGCGGGCTCGGGTGGCGCCGGGTACATCCGTCGGCGGGAGTGGTCGGAGGCGTGCCGCGCCCGCCCGCCCCTCGCACTCCTGGTCTGCACTCCGTGACGTCACGACAGCGCAGAGTAGCAGCACCGTCGCCTTCTGTGGCGGCTCGCGGGCGTTGTGGGACGGGTGGGTCGGCGGGCAACACCTCCCGGCCTCGTCGACCCATCTCCATGGGTCGGCTGGAGAGGACTGTAGGCGTAAGACAGCTATGGAGTCGAAATGAAATAACTTGCGCGTTTCGAACCCTCCACAGGCCTGTGACCTGCGATGATGCTCTCGATCACGTATTTGTTACTTCATTACGTCCCCTATGTGGTAGATAGTCCGGAAAAGACAGTACCTATCAACCCGTATCATTCAA